>JBAQIQ010000258.1:0-3306 GCA_049288935.1 Candidatus Competibacteraceae bacterium | reverse complement strand
CGAAGACCCTCCGCCGGTTCAATGCGCGCCGCCCGCCAACCGCCAGCGCCGGCGGCGCACAACAGGATCAGTACAGTAGTGACGGCGGCGATTCCGCCCTGCCCGACGGTGAGCCGACACACGGTTTCACCGACCTGCATCTGATCAGCAAATCGCTGATTCAGCAATGCGCTGGTCAGCAGATAAGCCAGGCTGGCGACCATCACGCCAAACCCGGCCGTCAGCAGCGCCTGCATGAGTGGAAAACCCACCAGCCCGCGCCCTGGCAGTCCCAGCAAGCGTAAAATGCTTAATTCACGGCGTTTACGCTCGACCGCCGCCAACATGTTCACGCCCAGCGCGCAAGCGTAGCCTGACGCACTCAGAACGGCGATGATGGCGAATACTGTGGTCAAATTGCGGTTCAGCGCTTGAATCCGGGCAATGTCCGCTGCCTGGGTTTCGACTTCAATGCCCCGTTCCAGCAAAACATCCCGCAGGGGCGCAACCTGATCCAACGTTCCGGCATACAGGCGGAAAGCCGGGTAATGTCGTTCCGGGGTGTCCGTGGGAACCGGTTGTCCCGGCCAGCCGAAGCGTTCTACAGCAAAGCCATCCCGATAATCTTCCACCGCTTCCAGCAGATCGAGGCGGGCAAACGCGGCGTCCCGGCTAAAGGCGGCCAGCGGCAACACCGCCGTGACCGTCACTGTCATCTGGGCGTATTCCAGGCGGCCACGGTGGCTGCGGCTCACTGCCGCTGCTAAAGATTCACCCCCGCGCAACTGCAACTTTTCCGCGACCGACCGGGTGACCAGCAATTGCGACGATTCCGTCGGCGGCGAGATCCCTTGAGGCAGCAGCGGATCGCCGGGCGCGGTCGGCAACAGTTCCACTGTCACCGAGCGGCCCCCCTCCGGGCGGCGCATTTCCAACGTCCCGGCGATCTGGCGGGTGCGGGGAATGATAAACGCCACCTCGGGCCGCGTGCGCAGCGTGTCGAACCAGTCCAGCGTCAGGCGCTGGCTACCCACTGGCAGCAATTCCCGGTTGCGCGGCTCCTTGGCCAGCCGGTCGATCAGGGTCGAAACTACACCGTGCTTAAGTCCCAACAAGACCAGCAGCGGCGCCAGCACTGCCGCCAGCGCCAGCACGGCGCACAACGACAGCCGCCATTCATGGACATAATCCCGCCAGGCCAAATGGACGACGTGGCCGATGAGTTTCATTCATCCACCCGGGTGAAACGGGCGGTGACTTGACCGCCATCCGTTTGCCGTTGCCACGCCAGTTCTGGCGCAATCCGCCGCAGGCCATAACGTTCCATCCGTGTCCAGTCATGGCTGGCGACGATGACGGTGACGCCCTGTTCCGTCGCCAGCCCCAGAAACAGTTCCATCACGCCATCGGCGTTCAGCGGGTCCAGAGAGGCCGTCGGCTCGTCCGCCAGGATAATGGGCGGGTCATGCGCCAGGGCGCGGGCAATCGCGACCCGCTGCCGCTCTCCCACCGACAGGGTGGCGGGGTACGCATCAAGCAAGCCGGTCAATCCCAGCCGCGCCGCCAGTCGAACCACCGCGCCACCCTCCGGCAAGGCGCACCAGCGGCGCGGCAGGGCGATATTGTCGCGCACGGTCAGGAACCCCAGCAGCCCCCCGTTTTGCAATACATAGCCAAAATAATGTCGGCGCAGGCGAGTGAAAGCGTCCAGCTCGCCGCGTTGCCAGAGCCGCGCCAGATCGTGGACGGGCTGGTCAGGAGGGGTGAAAGTAAACGTCTCGGCGCTATCGATGCTTAACACCATGGCCAGGATGTCCAGCAGAGTGCTTTTGCCGGAACCACTCGCGCCGACCAGCGCCAATCGCTCTCCGGCCTGAATGGTCAACTCCGGCACTTCCAGGCAAAACGCCGCACCACGGCAGACCCGCAGTTTGCGCAACTGGCGAATTTGAAACACGGCGTCAGGCATGGCGGCGCAGCAGCAGGTTTCGCCTGGGGCTCAATGCCATCGCCGGGTTTTGCTCAGGGCAACGCGCTTTTCGGTACCCGATACACCGCATCGCCAGGTCCGGCATTGCCAAAACGGACCCAGTTATCTGTGTCATTGTGGAATTTTTCATAAAGCTTGATTTTAGATTCCAGCTCGTCGATGAAGTCTTGCTGTTCGCCCACGCTCCAACTCAGCCATAAATCCTGAGTAATCCCCAGCACTTTACTTTTATAAGGCAGCCCTTCCAGAAATTCGCCGAGTAACCCGCTTTCGTACAGATTGCCAAAGGCCTTCTGGCCGAGCCGGTTGGGCTCGCGGCTGAGATGGGCCGCCGCCGAGGCGACTTCCTGAAAGAAGTTCTGTGGACTGATGCGCGTCTTGATCGCGGCGTCCACCACCGCCTTGAGTCCCCGTTGCAATTCATTCAACTGATGCTTGCTCAACAGGAGGCACACCTGAAAAGCCGGCTGTGCTGGATCGGCCAAATCATGATCGGCGACCCAGGCGGAAACGACCCGTGGCGCTTGGGCGCTCCGGGTCCGCCCAAGAAAATCCATGTGCATAGCGTAGCCCAGCGCTTCTGCCTTGGCCTTGGGATCGGTCATCGGTTTAGCCGGCGGCGGCGGATTTAACGGCTTGCCGGCGGCGACATCCCGCACCAGTTGGGTGTATACGGAAGCCAGACGCCCCATCTCTTGCCCAAAGCGGTCGACATCGCCTGCCGGAATAGGCACATACAAATCGCCAATATAGGGGTTGGGATTCGCGGATAATTGCCGATACTGATCCTTAGCCAGCCCATGGTTTTTGACACCCGATGGGGTGAGCAGGTGGAGCACAAAGAGCGTGACCTGCCGTTGCTGTGCGGCTTCCAGAATCTGCGCTGCATCCATGCCGGTCGCGGCAAAGGGATCATTACCGCCCAAGGCTCCGGCGTCGGTGATCAGGAACAGAATACGGGCGCCGTAATCGCTCCAGTCCATATTCTCCAAAGCGTCCATGACGCCGGCGAAAGCGTCTTCATTGAAAGAATGACTGGAGACTTTAGTGTCCTGTACGCTGCCCACCAGGTCGAGGAATTGTTCACGGTCCTGGCCTTCCTGCAAATTAGCGTAAATCCGGCTGACGTATTCCAAACCCGGCGTTTTGGCAACGCTGCTGCGATAGGCCACCAGGCCAAAGCTGACCTTGTCGCTCAAACCGGCAGCGGCGATAGCGTCATAGAGTTGGGCGATCACCTGGCGGGTGCGGTCGATGTACGGCCCCATGGAAAGCGTGGTGTCGATCACGAACGCCATGGCCGTCTTCAACGAGCGCGGCGGCGGCGTGGTCATGGT
>JBAQIQ010000257.1:0-47348 GCA_049288935.1 Candidatus Competibacteraceae bacterium | reverse complement strand
GGATTGCGCCGGTTGATCGGCTGGCGGTTGGGGCCAGCGTTCAAGGCGCTGGGCCGCGACCTGCCGCACCTGCAGCGGATGACCCTGCACTATCTCGGTCTGGGAACGCAGCAGCAGCTACGGGAGGATCTGCTGGACGCCATTCTCGACCGGGCGTTTCTCACGGATGAGCTGATGCCGCGTAACCGGGCGGCGTTTGAAGCGTTGCTGGAGCGCGGTAGATCCCGGTTGCCGACAGCGCGGGCGGACCTTGGCAAAATCGCAGCAGAGATTTTGGCCGCTTACCACGAAGTCCAGCGGTCTTTAAGCCGTGTTGAATCGCCGGTCTGGGCCGAAGCATTGGCCGATCTTCGTGATCAGTTAGCGCGTTTGATTTATCCCGGTTTTCTCAGTCAGACCCCGCCGGAATGGTTGCCGCATTTGCCGCGTTATTTGCGGGCGATTGCGGTGCGATGGCACAAACTCCAGCAGGCCCCGGACAAGGATCGGCAGCGCAGCGGTGACATTATCCGCCTTTGGCAGGGTTGCCAGCAGCAGTTGGAACGAGACGCGGCGCGGGAACAGCACGACCCTGAGTTGATTCGTTTCCGGTGGCTGATGGAAGAATTGCGGGTATCGCAGTTTGCCCAAGAGCTGAAAACGATTGCGCCAGTGTCGGTCAAGCGGCTGGAAGAGCAGTGGGGGCGGATGAGGAAGGGATGACGGGAACAGCAGGAAAAGGGGGTGGCGAGCTGCCAGGCAGCCCGCCACCGGTTAGCGTATTCAGGGTGTTTTTCGAACCGTGACTGACGCCATCGGATTGCGCCAGTCGTAATCAGCAGCGGCCAGGTCGCCAACGCCATGAATCCCGGCATGAACATGGACGAAACCTTCGCCGCTGGTGGTGGGCGAACCGCCCTGGCCTTTGCACTGGGGGCCGGGGATGTTGCCGCAGGATTCATCATTGGGCTCGGAACCCGCGTCATAGCCAGGAACCATGAAAGTCTGGCTGCCAGAACGCGAAACTTCCACCCCGTTCAGCGCAATGAACCCGTCGTTGGTGGGCAGGATCATCGCCGCCAGACTGATCTGGTTTGCATTTTTGGCGGGAACTTGAACCGTGACCGACTGACCGGGTCCCAACAGGCCATCTGAATGGCCCGTACCCGCCACGTTACTATCGCCAAGCAGTATTTGCTCCAGCGGCGCGATGTCGCCGCCCTCCGCCAAAGTCGCCAATTCCGGGCTGGCTGGTTGCCCCAGCGTGAACAGTTTCACCTCTGCCCGGTGACTGGCGACCAGGATAGGAGTAAAGAATGAGCCACGGCTGATATTGGTGATCGTGACCTCGTACATTGAAGGATTACTTCGGTTGATGCTGATGGGAGCAACAGGGTCTTGCGCCCAAGCGCTGGCCAGTGGAACAGCGAATAGCAAAGATGCGGTTAGGATGGTTGTCTGCTTCATCGTGAAGTTTTCCATGGTCAGTGGGAGTGTGCATTCGGGAATCGTCATGCGATTCACCGCTGACTTTGCCTGTCTCAGTTCACCAGGGACTCACGAAGATTTCACGTTTTAATCACGAAGCTGGATGGATGCGGATCGGCAGATCGAACTCGAACTGCGTTCCTCGATTCAGCGTACTGGCCACTCGCAACTCGCTATTGTGCAATTCGACAATGCGCTTGGCGATGGCCAGACCCAACCCCAGATGATTGCCATCGTTTTTAGCTTGGCTTGAACCGCGATAAAAACGGTCAAAGATATGCGGCAAATCCTGGGGGGCAATGCCGCAACCCGTGTCCGTGATGACAAAGGTCGCGGTCTCATCGGTCGCCCGCAGTTCCAGCGCGACTATGCCTTCAGGCTGCGTATGGTAGAGCGCGTTGAGGATGAGATTGTCCAGAACCCGCTCAAGCAACCCAATGTCGGCTTCGACGAACAGCATGACAACTGGCAGCCGAACTACGAAGCGGATGCGATGCTCACGGGCGGGCAACTGGTATTTCTGCGCGATGTCTTGCAGCAGTTCAGCCGCCGGGAAACATTCCCGGCGCGGTTGAATGGCGTGGGCGTCGAGTTTCGCAAGTTCGAACAGATCGCTCACCAACCGACCCAATCGTCGCGAGTGGCGTAGAGCTGCATCAAGATAAATCTCCCGGCTGGCGGACGACAGATGATCAGCTTTCAACTGCAAGGTTTCCAGATAGCCGTGCAGGGCGGCCAGTGGCGTGCGCAAATCGTGGGAAACGTGGTTGACCAGTTCCCGCCGCAGGGCGTCACGCTCTTGCAGTGTGTTGATCAGGGTTCGCAGACGCTCCGCCATCCGGTTGAAATTGACGCCCAGTTGTTCAATTTCATCTCCTTGGGCGCCGCGACCGTGATAGAGCGTGTCAGCGGTGAAGTCGCTCCGCTGAAAATCATCGACCAGCGTCGCCAATCGTCGCAGCCGACGGGTGAGGACGCGAAATAGCAGTAAGCCGGCCAACAATCCCGTCAGAAGCGCACTGGCCAGCACCCAACCACTGAGTTGCAGCAACAGGCTATCCTGGTAGATGCGCTCGAAGGACTCATACATCTGCCCGCGCAGCACCACATACAAATAGCCGGTGGAGCCTTCCGTGGAAAGGATGGACGTCGCCGAAAAACTCTTGCGGGCATCGTGGCTGCGGGGGTCATCACCGAGAATGGGCAACACGGCGCCAGCCAGAAACGCCTGAATCGGTTCCAGCGCCACCCGGTTGCGCTTGACCAACGCCGGTTCCGCCGAATAAGCGAGAATCGCGCCGTCGGCGTCCAGCAGGTAAATCTCAATACTGGGATTGATGGTCATATAGCGCTCAAACGTGGCTTTCAGCGCCTTCAGATCAAGCTTGCCGCCAGCCACTAATCCCTGATCGGCTACCAGGTTGCGCGCCAGGTCGCGATTGAAACCCTGTTGTGCTTCTTGCAGATAGCGTTGCGTCAGGGCGTGGCTAATCAGGCCGTAACTCAATCCGATAGCGGCTAGCAGCGCCGCTAGGACCAGGGTCAGCTTGCCGTAGAGAGTGCTCAGCATGATTCAGCGAACTTGTAGCCGACGCCCCAAACCGTGAGGAGGTAGCGGGGTTCGGCGGGATGAGGCTCCAGCTTGGCGCGCAGACGGTTGATATGCGAGTTGACAGTGTGTTCATAGCCGTCATGGCCATAACCCCAGACTTGATCGAGGAGTTGGCTGCGGCTGAATACCCGGCCTGGGTGGCGGGCGAAATGCAGCAACAGGTCAAATTCTTTTGCCGTGAGCGACAATTCACGAGTAGCGAGGGTGGCCCGACGCTTGTTGGGCTCAATCACCAATGTGCCGTGCGTAATGCGCTCGCTGTCGGCGAGCGAGCTACTGTTGCTGCGCATTGCTTCAGCCCGGCGCAACAGCGCTTTGATCCGCGCCAGCAGCTCCGGGAAGCTGAACGGTTTGGTTAGATAATCATCTGCGCCCAGTTCCAGGCCCAGCACCCGGTCAATTTCCGACGATTTGGCGGTCAGCATCAAAATCGGTAGGTAATCGCCGCTGGCGCGCAGCTTTCGGCAAACAGTCAATCCGTCCAGATCGGGCAGCATCAAGTCCAGGATCACCAAGTCGTAGCGTTGGCGGGCATACAACGCCAGCGCTTCGCGCCCACCTGTGGCGATATCCGTTTCACAATGAATATCTTGGAGGTGCAGTTGGACCAGTGTGGCGATGTCACGATCATCTTCGACCAACAGTGCGCGCGTCATCCGGTTCGACCCTGTCTCAATCCCGGCCAACATGGGAATTTCCTCCGCTGCCGATGCATGTCCGATGGCGCATGATCAGCGGTGGAGGTCGCGTTTCAATCACGCATTCATCACAATTCGCCTGCCGGGTTCCTGTTTCGGGAGGATCTCATGATTCACGAGCGGAAGACGGCTTACGGACAAAGCCCGCCAGATAATTTTCCAGCAATGAATCAGCTACCTCTTGAACAGGCCGACCGCCGGCAACCTCCAGTTTATGATCAAAGCCCAGGATGCAGACGCCGTGGATACTGCTCCATAAAGCCCGCGCCGCCAGAGCAATGTCTTCCGGGGAACGCCAGGGACTGACCTGCGCCAGTTGTTGCTGCACCAGCTCAAACATTTGCGCGACTTTTTCTGTGAATGCGTCAGGTGGCGACTCGCCCTCGGGCAATCGGTGCTGGTAGATGGCCAGCCAGCGACGGGTTTCGGTCAGCGCAAAACGAATATATGCCTGGGCCAGCGCCCGGACGGCGACGGTTGGCGGGGGTTGATGGGCAATCGCGGTCACCAGTTGAGCCTGTAAATCATCCAGCGTCCGCTCGTTCATCTGGGTGATTAGATCGTCGAGGTTGCGAAACACCATATACAGGCTACCCACCGTATAACCGATGTGTTTGACGATCTTGCGGGCGCTCAAGCCGGCCAGTCCCTTCTCGATAATCAGCGCCTCGGCAGCTTGCAGGGCGATTTCCCGCAGCTCTTCGCGTGTGTGTTCGTTGCGTCTACCCATAGGGTTCCCAGTTTGGTTGCGGTGGCTAACCACGGCGGCGCGGCCAAAAGCCTCCGGAGCAGCGATAAAAAATCCGCAGGTCAGCCTCGGCCTGTGTCTCTCGCACCGTCTGACGGATCAGGGCGATATTCAGTTGGGCGCGCTGTTTGAGAATTTCCACTCTGATTTTAGCCAGTTCATCCGGCCCTGCCAGTAGTTCCTGTTCAATCGCCAAACGTTGTTGGGCCTGTTGCTGGCGGAGATTGGCCAGGGTGGCGGGGTTGACCCCTTGCCCGGGGTCATAGCGGAAATGCCGTTCCAGCACCTGCCGCCAGCCGAGCAGCGCTGCAGTTCGCTGGCGACCCAGGCGTTGACCAAATCCCGGCACGACCTGCAACGCCTCCAGGGTCACGTCAGCGGCGGTTTCGATTCCATAGGATTCCAGCGCCATCCGATCGGTGACGCCAATGCCGGGAATCTGGGCGGCGTCGATAAAGTGACCTTCCAGAAAGGTCTGTAGTTGCATTTGCCGCCGGTCGGTGTCCAGTCGCTGTAAATCCTGTTGCAATTCATCTGGCAGGCGGCGATAGCGGTCACGCAGTGTTTCTAGCGTGCGCAGCGCCTGCAGAAAGGGCTGTTCGCTGGCTTGTTGCTGCCAGGCGGTCTGCAATTCCCCCCGTTCCCGGCGGGCGGCGAACCAGGCCAGCCGGCGGCGCTGATACTCACGGCGCACGGCGCCGTTGCGCAACAGTGACCAAAGCAGGACGGCCAGCGTCAGCCATAGCCAGATGAACGATGGATAGAGCAGTGCCACTGCGAGGGCGCAACCGGCGCACGTTGCGGCTTTAATGATGTTGCCGCGCTGGGCGTGTTGCAGGGATTCCGGCAGCGGTGTCGGGGGGAGCGGCGTGGGTGGCTTCGGGTGAGGCAGGGCGTCATGGCCGGGCGGCGCGACGGCCAAAATTCGTTGCCAGACCCGTTCCACATTAAAATCGGGATGAGTGCTGATCGTGCTGGCGAGCGGGGCGATAAAGAAGGTTGCGCCGCTGGCCTGTTCCAGTACGCACCACGGGCAATCGGGCAACTGTCGCGGGTATTTGTGCAGGGCGTTGTACCCACAGGTCCGCAGTTCCCGATTCAGCCGCTCCAGCGCCGCTACCCATTCTCGTGGCGCAGGCCGACGCTGACCGACCGCCAGCGGCACGAAGGCTTCCTCGAACAGCGCGGCGACCGGACGGGGCAGTACGGTGAACGGTAAAGTATGAGGCGGCGGCGCCATCAACCAGACAGCGGCCTGCTGGCTAAAGGCGAAGCGATGCTCCTTAATCGCCCGCTCGATGGGCATGTCGCCCCGGCCCTGGTAGCGGCCCGCGAAGGGATGCCGGCCCATGAACAGCAGGTGAAAGCAGAGCAGCGCCAGGCCAAAAGCGTCATGATCCGGGGTACGGCGCAGGCCGTGAAATGACCGATCTTGCAATTCCGGCGCGGTGAATTGCGGAACCCCGACGTCGCAGAGAAAAAGCTGATCGTCGGCGCTGATCTGGAACGAGTCACAGTCGATCAGTTTGATCAGGGCTTGGGTGGAAACCACGACATTGCCGGGGTTGACATCGCCAATGACATGACCCCGAGCGTGAACCGCCTCGAAGGCGCTGGCCAAATTGCGGGCAGCGTGAACCAGAAACGACCAGTCGGCGTGGGGAAAGGCGCGCTTGCGGTGGGAGGGGCCATACAGGCTGTGGATTTCCTGGTAGCCCGTGACCCGCGGCATGATGAATCCTTGCACTGGGCCGCGCAAGCCGATCCGTAGCACATCCACCGGCCAGGCGGCGATGTTCAACAGGGCGGGATGCGCCAGCCGAGCCATGTTTTCCAGTTTCAGCGCCTGGTCCGAATGGGGCGGCTGATGATAGATCTTAGCGACAAAACCGGGCTGGCCCGGAATTTCATGCACGGCGCCTTCGCCACCGCGGCCAATGGTCTGGCCCAGTTTGATCTCCTGGCCGGCGTTGTTATACAGCCTCAGCACCGGGGTTTTCCTGATCTGCGCCCTGGCCCTGGCTCTCACCCACCGGAGGAGAGGGCGTTTTTGCCGGGCGCCAACTGGCCAGAATCAGCGTCTTGTCATCATGGGTGCGTTGGTTGATTGGCGGACTGTCCAGAAATCGCTCCAGCGCTGCTGCCAGTTCCAGCGGGCAGCCGGTTTCCGGGTAATCGCGCAGGCATTGAAACAGGGGTTGGAAAAACGGCTCATGCGCCTGCTGGCTTTGATAGTGCAACGCCAGCGGTTGCAGGCCATCGGTCAGCAAGGCGATTTCACTGATGGACTCGGCGAGCACTGTGCATTCCAGACGGTGGGCGGCGTAGTCGTCGGTCACAAAAAAAGTTTCATTGGGATATTCGCCGCCCTGCGGCCAAAACACCGGGCGGTAACGGTCCCTGGTATGGATGACGATGGCGCCGTCGCCGATTTGCAAAAATAGCGCCCGATCGGCGGCGATCACTGCGCCTAGCAGAGTGCAGGCAAATTCCCGAATCGGCAACTCCGCCTCTGCCGCTTGCTGCATCAGGGCCGTTCGGACGCTCTGCAGCCAGGATGCGGCGACAGTGGGGGTCCAATCCTCCTCGGTCGCTTGCGCCAGCCAGGTCGCGCATTCGGCCAGCAGGGTTCGGCAGGCTTGTTCTGCTCCCTCCCGCGCGCGGACAGCGCTGCCAGCGCCATCTGCTACCGCCAGCGTCAGCACGGGTGAACCGTCTGGCAAGGTGAGACATTGTGTGGCACAGGCATCCTGGCAGTCGCCGCCGCTGACTTGGTGCGCAACGCCTGGGACAGCGGCCTGCACCAGGCGCCAGCCGCCGGCCTCTCTCATATGGAGGCCCAGCCATCGGGCGTAGCGGGGTTGCTCAGCGGCACCTCGGCGCCCGGCACGGAGCGGGATACCGAGCGCATCGAGTTGGATAGCCATTGGAACAGTTCCCGGAAGCGCAAACTCTTGAGTCGCAAGGGTTGACGCACGGAAAGTTGCTGCAGGATGTCCAGATTAGCGCCCTCGACGCCGACCGCAAAAAAAGCGAAGGCGCGGCTTTCTTCGCCGGCGCGCACCTCGGCAGCGGCGGGTTTCCAATCATCGGTGGGGCTGCCATCGGTGATGAGGAACACCCAGGGACGGAAGAAAGGGACACCATTTTCCCGATACAACCGTTTGCGCTGATTCAACAATTCCAGGCCCTGCAGAATCGCCATGCCCATCGGCGTATCCTTTTGCGCGCTCAGGTGCGGCGGGGTGAACTGGTCGGCGGTTTGGAATTCGCTGACGACCTCAACCGGGCCGAAGCTGACGATGGCGATCTCAACCCGCTTGGCAGCCAGGCTGTCGGCCAGTAATTCCTCCTTGAACAGGGCCAGACCCTGGTTGAGTTCGGCGATGGGCTGACCGTTCATCGACCAGGAATTATCCAGCAGCAATACGCAGGGGCAACGGGGTTCCGGGTTATCAGCGAATTCGGCGACGCTGAAATCCGCGCTGAAGGGTGTTTGTTGGGAGAGGTTGCGTTCGTTCATTCAGTCGGTCCTCTGGGGAGGCGCAGGCGCAAATGCGTTAAATATTACCCGAATCCGTGAAACCACGCCGGTGATGGGTCGCTATAATGCGCATGGAGTCAGTGTTTGCGTCCAGGTTGCAGGCGAGTTGGGAGAAGATATGAGATTGTGCAGATTGGCGGGGATAGGGTGGCTGACGATAGCGTTGATGCCCGGTTGTGCTGGCCATGAGTCGTTTATGGCAGAGCGGGCGGCCCATCCATCTCAAACTAACCCGGCAGAACCGTCCACGTTGGCGTCCAAGCTGGAGGCCATGGACGACCGACTAGAGCGGATCGAACGGATACTGACTCAAGTGCATGATCAGGGGTGGCAACGGCAACAGCAGGAGGAGCAGTCACAGCGGTCGTTGACGGGCCTGCGCCAGGAGACGCGCAATACCCAGGTGGCGCTAGCCCGTTTGCAGAAACAGCAGGCGACGGTCGTGGCGCGCCTGGGTGAGAGTGCTGCGAAACCAGCAAATTTCTGGGCGGTAGATCTCTTGATGGGCTCGTTGCCAAACGGTGGCCAGGACTATGAGGTTCGCCGGATTCCGGCACAGGTGCCCGACAAGGCGCGGGAAATTCTGGTTTACGCCCAGGTGGCGACTGGTTATGTCAAAGCGGGTCCGCATCGCTTTCGGGTTGCAGTGCGGGTGGAAAGCGCCCGGGAAGCGGCTTTCTACCTTTACGCTGTCGGTCAGCCGCAGCCGGGTTGGGCCTACAATTCCGATAATGTCTGGTTGCCGATGCCCCGGGATCGCCAGTTGTTGCTGCGCGCCGAAGGCGAACCGTTCTTCGGCGACTGGAACAGTGAAGTGCGCATTATTGCCTATCGGTGAGGCGTCAGCGCACCACTCGCTGCAAATGGGGCGAAGTTACGCCAGCTTTCGATACTTGATCCGGTGCGGCTGATCGGCCTCTACTCCCAAGCGCCGTTTGCGGTCGGCTTCATAATCCGCATAGTTGCCCTCGAACCAGATCACCTGCGAATCGCCTTCGAACGCCAGGATATGGGTAGCGACGCGATCCAGGAACCAGCGGTCATGGGAAATAATCACTGCGCAACCGGCGAAGGCCAGTAACGCTTCTTCGAGCGCTCGCAGCGTTTCCACATCCAGATCATTGGTCGGCTCGTCCAGCAGTAGCACGTTACCGCCGCTTTTCAGCAACTTGGCGAGATGCACTCGGTTGCGCTCGCCGCCGGACAAATCCTTGATGAACTTTTGTTGATCGGGTCCCTTGAAGTTGAACCGGCCCACATAGGCCCGCGAATTGATCTGGTAGCTGCCAATGGCGACCACATCCAACCCATCGGAGATTTCCTGCCAGACGGTCTTGCTGCCGTCCAGGCTATCCCGCGATTGATCGACATAGGCCAGCTTGACGGTATCGCCGATCCGCAATGTGCCGCTATCCGGCTGCTCCTGCCCGACCATCATCCGAAACAGGGTTGTTTTGCCCGCGCCATTGGGGCCGATCACGCCGACGATGCCGCCTTTGGGCAGCTTGAAGTCGAGACCGTCGATCAACAGCCGGTCACCGAAACCCTTGCAGAGTTGCGTCGCTTCCACGACCAGTTCGCCCAAACGCGGCCCCGGTGGAATGTAGAGCTCCTGTGTTTCATTGCGCTTCTGGAATTCCTGGGATTCCAGCTCATCGAACCGGGCCAGGCGGGCTTTGCTCTTGGCGTGGCGACCTTTGGGGTTGGCGCGCACCCATTCCAGTTCTGCCTTCATCGCCTTGATATGGGCGGTTTCCTGTTTCTCCTCAATCTCCAGCCGCTTTTCCTTCTGCTCCAGCCATGATGAATAGTTGCCTTCCCACGGGATGCCTTGGCCGCGATCCAGTTCCAGAATCCAGCCGGCGACGTTGTCGAGGAAGTAACGGTCGTGAGTGACGGCGATCACCGTGCCGGGGTAGTCCTTGAGGAAGCGCTCTAGCCAGGCAACCGATTCGGCGTCGAGATGATTGGTCGGCTCGTCCAGCAGCAGCATGTCCGGCTTGGAAAGGAGCAGTCGGCACAGCGCCACCCGCCGCCGTTCGCCGCCAGAGAGGGGAACCACTGGAGCATCCCAGGGCGGCAGACGGAGGGCGTCAGCGGCGACATTCAGTGTACGGTCGAGGTTATGGCCATCCACCGCTTGCAGATACGCTTCCAAATCGCCCTGTTCGGCAGCCAGTTTTTCGAAATCGGCGTCGGGATCGGCATAGGCGGCGTACACTTCGTCCAGTCGCGCTTGCGCAGCCTTGATCGGCTCGACGGCTTCCTCGACGTTGCCGCGCACGTCCTTGGCCGGGTCGAGCTGTGGCTCCTGGGTCAGGAAGCCGATTTTGATGCCCGCCTGTGGACGGGCTTCGCCGATGATGTCGGTATCAACGCCGGCCATGATGCGCAGCAGGGTGGATTTGCCGGAGCCGTTCAAACCGAGGACGCCAATTTTGGCGCCGGGGAAGAACGACAGGGAAATGTTCTTGAGGATTTCCCGCTTGGGCGGCACGATTTTGCCCACGCGGTTCATAGTATAGATGTATTGGGCCATGAGGTTCTTGGGTTGGATAGTTGGCTTCGGGCGGTCAATCTAACCACTGAACGCCGTGGCGTAAAGGGTAGAGATAAAGCAAAGTTCTGTTGCGGGTGGCGTGACCAGGTCAGGGAAGTTTTTTACAAAATGGGCGGTATAGGCGCTCTACAGGCGTTGTTCATGCTTACAGAACACGTTGTCAGTGCTGCCAATCGGCAACCAAAATTTAATTTTTCAGAGCGATACTATTAACGAGCAGTTCGGGTATATTTTGATCGAAGCGACTATCGCCTGAATTTTCAGATGATTTCACAGTCCAACTCCCCAGTGTTTTGCCGGTTTTCCCCAATATTGCCATGAAGCAGTTTTTAAAGCGTTATTTGCCGGACCCCCATCAACTGCGTTCGCACAAAAACCTGCGTTTTCTCGGTGATTTGCTGCACGATCCTCGCCTTTGGCATTTCAGCCGTCGTTCGACGGTGCGGGGGATGGCCGCCGGCATGTTTTTCGCGTTTGTGCCGTTTCCCTGGCAAATGCTGTTGGCGGCGACCGCCGCCGCCCTGCTGCGCTTCAATATGCCGGTGGCAGTGGCCATGGTCTGGATCACCAATCCGCTGACGATTCCGCCAATTGCATTCGTCAATTATCATTTCGGCGCGTGGTTGTTGGGAACGCCATCCCAAGAATGGTCATTTGAACCCTCGCTGGACTGGTTCCTGCGCCGGGCGAGCGATCTGGGCTGGCCGATGTTGGTGGGCTCGCTCACGACCGGGGTGCTGGCCAGCATTGCGACCTTCATCATCGCCGATGTGCTCTGGCGCAGGCACATTATCAACAAGTTTCGCCGCCGCCGGGTGGCAGCCGTTTTGGGCTGAAGCATCGAACTGGATGGCGGTTTTCACCACTCTTCGCTTTTGTTCGGGTCCGATTTATCTGGTCCGTTGCAAGTGATTTTCCTTCAGGTAATGTCTGGTATGTCATCTCCCATCGAACACTTTGAACAACTCGCATTGTCTCCCGCCCTGCTGGATACTCTTCAGGAACTCGGTTACGAAGCGCCAACGCCGATCCAGGCGGCGACTATTCCTCCCATGCTGGAAGGTTGCGATGTCTTGGGCCAAGCCCAAACCGGCACTGGCAAAACCGCCGCCTTTGCCCTGCCGATTCTGGAAAAACTGGATTGGAACGACCGGCAGACGCAGGCGCTGGTGTTGACTCCCACTCGTGAACTGGCGATTCAGGTCGCTGAAGCCTTTCAAAGCTATGCCCGTCATTTGCCTGGCTTTCATGTTCTGCCCATCTACGGCGGCCAGAGCATGACCCTGCAACTGCGCCATCTGCGGCGTGGAGTGCATGTTGTCGTTGGCACGCCAGGTCGGGTCATGGATCATCTGCGTCGGGAAACCCTGTCGCTGTCCGCCCTGCGCACGGTGGTGCTGGACGAAGCGGATGAAATGCTGCGCATGGGTTTCATCGATGATGTGGACTGGATTCTGGAACAGACCCCGGCGGAAAAGCAGGTTGCACTGTTCTCCGCTACGATGCCGGATCTGATTCGCCGGGTGGCGCGGCGTCATTTGCACGATCCTCGTGAAGTGAAGATTGAAACCCGCACCGCCACGGTCGCCACGGTTCGGCAGCGCTATTGTCAGGTTGGCGTGCAGCACAAGCTCGACGCCCTGACTCGGGTGCTGGAGGTCGAGGACGCGGATGCGATGTTGATTTTCGTGCGCACCAAGGTGGCTGCGACCGAGTTGGCGGAGCGGTTGGAAGCGCGTGGTTATCCCAGCGCCGCCTTGCATGGCGATATGACCCAGGCGTTGCGCGAGAAAACGATTGATCAGTTACGTAATGGTGGCCTGGATATTCTGGTCGCTACCGATGTGGCGGCGCGTGGTCTGGATGTACAGCGCATCAGCCACGTCATCAATTATGACATTCCCTACGATCCTGAAGCCTATATCCATCGCATTGGCCGCACCGGACGGGCCGGGCGGGCGGGTGACGCCATTTTGTTTGTGGCCCCTCGCGAACTGCGCATGTTACGGACGATTGAGAAGGCCACTCGCCAGCCGGTGGAACGGATGCCGCTACCGACCCAGGAAACCATTACCGGTCACCGGTTGACGCAGTTCAAGCAACAGGTGAGTGAAGTTCTGACGTCGCAGGAATTGGAGTTTTTCCAGCAATTGGTCGCCGAAATCGAGCGGGAACAGGAAACCAGCCCCCACGACATTGCCGCCGCCTTGGCCTATCTGGCGCAGCGCGATCGTCCACTCCAGTTTGAGGACACCATTCCTAAAGATGCCGAGCGGGAGAGAGAGCGGGATCGGGACCGGGATAAAGCGCCAGGGCGACCGGACCGTGAAGGACGGTCGGTTCGTGGTGGAGGTGGAGAACGGCCTGCACGGGACTCTGTACGGCAGTCCAGTGACCTGGACAAAATCCGCTATCGAATCGAAGTGGGCCGCGAACACGGTGCGACGCCACAAAACATCATGGGTGCAATTGCCAATGAGGCGGGCATTGAGGGCCGCTATATTGGCCGCATTGAGATTTATGACGATTACAGTACGGTGGATTTGCCCGATCAAATGCCGCCGGAGATTTTCCAGCATCTGAAACGGGTGCGGGTGCGGCAGCAGATGTTGAATATCAGTCGCCTCGATGGAGCTGAACCGGAACGGAAGCGGTCCGCGCGGCCCCGCACCGAGCGTGCGGCTGGAGATCGGGAGCGGTCTGTGGAACGCAAGGAGCGGAAGCGGTCAGTACGTCCAGCCATTGATTTATGAGGCCAAGTCAGGGAATAGCAATACTGTATCTTTACTTGGGGTGAAACCGGGCGGCTTGTTGCCAAACCCGGCCATCGGGAATTTCCCGGCCCTGTAGCACATACGCCAGCGTATTTTCATTGCTCAGGGTCAGGGTGAGATCGTTGCGCGCTGTACTGCGACCGACCAATAGCAATTGATCACCGGCCAGAACGGGGTATGCCGGTGCGGCAGCATGATCGCTTGATCGTTCTCATTTTGAGGCATTATAACGATTTGCCATCGAATTGTTTTGGGAGGTCTTCATGAAACTGCTGGCGCTGGAAACCGCGACCGAAGCATGTTCCGCCGCGATATGGGTAGAAGGCGCAGTACTGGAACGCTATGAACTGGCCCCACGCCGCCATGCCGCGCTGATTTTGCCGATGGTCGAGGCGGTGTTAGCCGAGGCGGGATTGGCGATGAGCCAGTTGGATGCTATCGCGGTGGGATGCGGGCCGGGCGCGTTTACCGGAGTGCGAATCGCTATTGGCATTGCTCAAGGTTTGGCGTTCGCTGTTGATGCGCCGGTGGCTCCCATCTCCACACTGGCGACGCTGGCGTTGGGCGCTGCACGGGAAACCGGCCAAACACGGATCGCGACGGCGCTCGATGCCCGGATGGGTGAAGTGTACTGGGGAACTTGGGGGGTGTCTGACGAAAAGGTGGAGTTACTGGGCAAGGAGCGGGTATGCGCGCCAACCCTGGTGACAGCGCCACACGATGCATGGTTCGGCGTCGGCAGTGGCTGGGGGGTGTATGCCGACGCTTTGTCACAACGGCTCACGGTCAGCGACTGGTTAAGTGAGCGCTATCCCCATGCGAGCGATGTGGCCCGATTGGCGGCAGACCCTGCCCGGCGCGGGACATGGGTGGCGGCTGAACAAGCATTACCGGTCTATTTACGCGATCGGGTGGTGGGAAAATAGTGAATCAGGGATAAGAATCGGGTGTCAAGAGTTTTGGTATTGGGGCGGCATTCGCGATAAGCTATTGCAGTAGTAGCGAATAAAACAATGAAAGCAGCATTGACTGCCTGGAGGATGTGCTCATGAACACCACGATCACCGCTGATTTTGTTCATAGTAAGGCATTGCCGGATTTGGTCGCCAAACTGCTAGCGGCGCGTCAGGAAAGCCTGGTGTTGTATCACCGGCTGGCGGCATTGAAACCCTTTACCCTCGCTGATCCGGTGCGTCATCAGTTGCGACGTTTCCGGCAGACGCTGGTGGATTATCTGGCGCTGGGGCCGTTTGAGGTCTTTCAGGCGTTGGAAGAGCAACCGGCTGATTCGCCCTATCAGCAGGCTCGTCAGTTAGCCCGGCAACTTTATGACCGCATCGCCCGCACTACTCAAGCCGCTTTGGCTTTTCATGACCGTTACGATGGCGATTTATCCGATCCAGCGCTGGCCGGGTTGGATGAGGAACTGTCGCGGCTGGGTGAGTTGCTGGCAGCCCGCATCGAACTGGAAGACCGGATCGTCGCTGCTGTTCGCAATAGTCGCCGGACCTCGATGGTCGCCTGAGTAGCCAGGTGGGTGTGAACTGGCGGGTGGTCGATCAATAGCCCCGCAGCCATTCGGGACGTAACCGCACTTCACCCGCGAGCGCCAGATCCAGTTGCGCCAGCAACCGTTCACGGTCTTTGGGTAATTCGCCGGCCAGCGCCAAGGCGTTGGAGGCATGATTGGAACGGAACGTTAATGGCGCGGGCGGATTCAGGCGCTCGATCAGCCGGGCCTGTTCAGCCAACAGCGCCCGATCATCCTGTTCCTGGAATGGTTCGCGGAATTTGCGGTGGAATTCTGCGTCAATCATCGGGTCGAGCATCAGTTGTAAAGTGGACAGGTAGTCGATCTCGACCTGATTAACCAACTCGGCGGTAGCGTCGATGTGTTCCCGCCAGTACGCTTGGCCGCCAAGACCGAGGATGACGGTTGCAGAGATGTTCAGCCCGACCTGTTTCGCTTTGGTCAACCCGGTGATCATCGCTTCTGGCGTTGCCCCCTTGGTGATGCGCTTGAGCAAATCTGCTGAGCCGGTCTCAATGCCGTAATACAGTAGGGACAGGCCAGCTTCCTGCAATCGCGCCAATTCTTCCGCCGATTTCTTCAGCAGATTGGCAGGCAGGGCATAGCTGGAGACCCGTTCCAGCCGGGGAAAGGCGACGCGCAGGTTTTCCAGAATCGTCACCAGTTGATGAGTTGGTGCTGCCAGAGCGTCGCCATCCGCCAGAAAGACGCGCCGCGTTCCGGGGCAGTCCCGTGCCATTGCCTGAATATCGGCTTGAATCCATTGCAGCGGTCGGATGGTGAATGCCTTGGTGCGGTACATCGAGCAGAAGCTGCAACGATTGAAGCTGCAACCCAAGGTGGCTTGCAGGATGAAGCTATTGGCTTCGGACGGCGGTCGCCAGAGCGGCAGGTCATAATCGATCAGCATGGTGGGCTTCCTGACAGGACAGCATGACGAAATGCAGACTGTGGCGTATCGGACGTTTTTGGACTATCCTAAGGCCCGCTTTTCCCCAAAAGGTTCGTCCTCACGCCACGCTGGTGTGGTGGAATGGTATACACACAAGACTTAAAATCTTGCGCCCTGACCGGGCTTGGGGGTTCGAGTCCCCCCACCAGCACCATCCCTGCATCAGGGCCATTCGATACGCGGCGCATCAGGGTTGCGCCGGAACAGCGTGGCGATATGACCGATTCGCTGCACCAGCGTCGCGCCGGATGTTGCGCATAACTCCTCAATCATCGCTTCGCGTGCGGTGCGATCCTCGGCGTTGACCCGGATTTTGACCAATTCATGATGATCCAGCGCCAGCAGAATCTCGTGCAAAACCGCTGGGGTTACGCCTTTATCCCCGATGATGACGATTGGTTTGCGGGCGTGGGCCAGAGCCTTGAGATAGCGTTTTTGCGGATGAGTCAGCGTGAGCATTGAGAGAGAACCAGACATGGCGAAAGGTGCGGGCAGTGTAACCGGACGCAAGGGGTTGGCGGTAGCGCCCAGTCCGTTGAATGAAGTTAAACTGGATTTAGGCGTCATTCTGACCGTGGGTGTGGTGTTGCTGTTGGTGCAAGGGCGGGTGTTGGACAGCGTGTTGCTGCAATTGCTGCTCTTGGCGAGTTATAGCTTGCTAGGTATGCTCTGGATCGTGGTCCGCACTCGCCGCATCATGACCCGCATAGCCCGCGAACGTGAGCACTCGCCGCATGGCCCGTAGTAAAAGCAGCGCCCGCTGGCTGCGGGAACACTTCACTGATGAGTACGTCAAACGCGCCCAGCAGGATGGTTATCGCTGTCGTGCTGTTTACAAGCTTTTGGAAATTCAGGAAAAAGATCGTCTGCTGCGGCCCGGATTGACCGTGGTGGATTTGGGCGCGTCGCCGGGCGGCTGGTCGCAGCTAGCAACACGATTGGTGGGTGGGTCAGGGCGAGTGCTGGCGTTGGACATTCTGCCGATGGAACCCTTGGCGGGCGTAGAGTTTATCGAAGGCGACTTTCGCGAGTCGGCCGTGCTGGATCATTTACTGACGGTGCTAGCTGGCCAGGTGGTAGACGTCGTGTTGTCCGATATGGCGCCCAATACCAGCGGCGTTAAAGCGGTAGATCAGCCCTCTGTCATGTATCTGGCCGAACTGGCGCTGGATTTCGCCTGCCAGCGTCTGCGTCCCGGTGGTAGTTTTCTGGTGAAAACATTCCAAGGCGAAGGTTTTGATGATTTTCTCAGGGCGGTGCGCACCGCCTTCGCTACGGTTACGCCGCGTAAACCCCGTGCCTCGCGCGCCCGCAGCGCCGAGCAGTATCTGTTGGCGCGGAACTATCGCGGGTGATCCGGTCTAAAAAATCGTCATTTTTCAGGGATTGCCTTGGAAAACCGGCGAATCGCCCCTATACATGAATTTCAGTTGTTCCTCATTCCTCACGTCTTGGCTTGCCGAGGTATCCGCCTTGAATGATATGGTCAAAAACATCCTTTTATGGGTCGTCATTGCGGTCGTGCTAATGTCTGTTTTCAATAGCTTTGGACCGAAAGTGACACCCTCTGCCCAGATGTCCTACTCGCAGTTCCTGCAGGAAGCCAAGCAAGGGCGGATCGCGCAGGTCAGCATTGATGGCCGCGCCATTCTGGGCCGCACCAGCGGCGGCGAACGCTTTACCACCTACAGCCCGGAAACCGACAACAGCGCCATGATCGGCGAGTTGCTCAATCATGGGGTCGACATTGAAGGCCAACCGCCGGAAAAGCAGGGTTTGCTGATGCAAATCTTTATTTCCTGGTTCCCGATGTTGCTCCTGATCGGCATCTGGGTGTTCTTCCTGCGGCAGATGCAGGGCGGTGGCGCCGGGCGTGGGGCGATGTCCTTCGGCAAATCACGCGCCCGGATGATGAGCGAAGACCAGATCAAGATCACTTTCGCCGATGTTGCCGGCGTGGACGAAGCCAAGGAAGAAGTCGCGGAACTAGTGGAGTTTCTACGCGATCCCGGCAAGTTCCAGAAGCTCGGCGGCAAAATTCCGCGCGGGGTGCTGATGGTGGGCTCGCCGGGTACGGGTAAAACGTTGCTGGCCAAGGCGATTGCCGGTGAGGCCAAAGTGCCGTTCTTCTCGATTTCTGGCTCTGATTTCGTGGAAATGTTTGTTGGCGTCGGTGCTTCACGGGTGCGCGACATGTTCGAGCAGGCCAAGAAGCATGCGCCCTGCATCATCTTCATCGACGAAATCGATGCGGTGGGCCGCCATCGCGGCGCTGGTTTGGGCGGTGGCCACGATGAGCGCGAGCAAACTCTGAATCAGTTGCTGGTGGAAATGGATGGCTTCGAGGGTAATGAAGGCATCATCGTCATCGCCGCCACCAATCGCCCGGACGTACTCGACCCGGCGCTGTTGCGGCCCGGTCGCTTTGATCGTCAGGTGGTGGTGCCATTGCCCGATGTGCGGGGCCGTGAGCAGATTCTCAAGGTTCACATGCGCAAGGTGCCGTTGGCTGATAACGTCAAGCCGGCGGTCATTGCGCGTGGTACGCCTGGGTTTTCCGGCGCTGATCTGGCCAACTTGGTCAACGAGGCCGCTTTGTTCGCCGCCCGCGCTAATAAGCACGATGTGGACATGGACGATTTCGAGAAGGCCAAGGACAAGATCATGATGGGCGCTGAACGCAAGTCAATGGTGATGAGCGAGGAGGAAAAGAAGCTCACCGCTTATCACGAAGCCGGCCATGCCATTGTCGGTCGGCTGGTGCCGGCGCACGATCCGGTCTACAAAGTCAGCATTATCCCGCGTGGGCGGGCGCTGGGCGTCACCATGTTCCTGCCAGAAGGCGACCGTTACAGCTTCAGCAAGCAACGGTTGGAAAGTCAGATTTCCAGCTTGTTTGGTGGCCGGATCGCCGAATCGTTGATTTTTGGGGCGGACTATGTCACCACCGGCGCCCAAAACGACATTGAGCGGGCGACCGACATTGCCCGCAACATGGTCACCAAGTGGGGCTTGTCTGACCGGTTGGGGCCGCTGACTTACAGCGAGGACGACGGTGAGGTATTTCTAGGTCGCAGCGTGACCCGGCACAAGAACGTTTCGGACGAAACCGCCCATGTGATCGATGAGGAAATCCGTTCGACTATTGACCGTAATTATCGGCGTTCCGAACAACTCTTGCGGGATAACCTTGATAAGTTGCACAACATGGCTGATGCGCTGATCAAGTACGAAACCATTGACTCTGATCAGATTGACGACATCATGGATGGGCGGCCACCACGTGAGCCGGTGGATTCCGGCGCCGACGCCGGGCCGCCGACGCCGGGCTCCTCGATTAACCTCGACAAGGACCGGCGGAGTAAAAAGCCAATTGGCGGAGCGGCTCAGCAGCATTGATCGACGCACTGTGTTGACCCCAGCCCTTCTTCCCGCCATGCAGGGGAAGAAGGGTTTTTATTTGTGAGCGTTTCCAGCGATGCTGATGAATTGTGCAGGAAAAATGCTTGATTTGCGCCAACCGGCAGTGATGGGGGTGTTGAACGTCACCCCTGATTCGTTTTCCGATGGTGGGCGCTATCGTTCCCTGGATGCGGCGTTGCGCCGCGCTGAAATGATGGCCGCCGAAGGCGCTGCACTGATTGATGTTGGCGGCGAATCCACCCGTCCGGGTGCACCGCCAGTATCGGTTCAGGAAGAACTGGATCGGGTATTGCCGGTCGTGGAGCGACTGGCGCGGGAGTTGTCAATTCCGATTTCGATCGACACCAGCAAACCCGAAGTCATGAGTGAAGCAGCCAGGGCAGGCGCTGGAATGATCAATGATGTGTGGGCGTTGCGTCAGCCAGGCGCACTGGAAGCGGCGGCGGCCAGCGGGTTGCCTATCTGCTTGATGCATATGTTGGGTGAACCGGCGACCATGCAGCGGGAACCTGGCTACGGCGATGTTGTGGTTGAAGTCCGGGCGTTTCTGGTGGAACGGGTGCAGGTGTGTGAAGCGATGGGCATTCCCTGTACGCGGATTCTGGTCGATCCAGGTTTTGGCTTCGGCAAGACGCTGGACCACAACCTGACCCTGCTCCGGCATCTGGATCGTTTCACTGATCTCACCGCCGGTGTACTCGCCGGTGTTTCCCGTAAGAGCATGATTGGTGCATTGCTGGAAGCTCCAGTAGGTGAAAGACTGGCAGGTAGTTTAGCAGCGGCGGTCATCGCTGCCTGGCAGGGTGCATGCGTGATTCGCGCTCATGATGTCGGGGAAACGGTGCAGGCGTTGCGGGTATGCAGCGCTGTACGGGCTACTGGATGAAATGAAAAGCCGGTTTCCGGTATGCGTCGCGTCTTGGCGTCGCTATAATCCCCGGCCATATTGAGGGTGAGGTGGCATAACGATGAGCAAACGTTACTTTGGTACGGACGGTATTCGCGGGCGGGTTGGGGAGCATCCAATTACCCCTGAGTTCGTGTTGAAACTGGGCTGGGCAGTCGGTCGAGTATTGCAGACCCGGGGATTTAACAAGATTGTGATCGGCAAGGACACCCGCATTTCCGGGTACATGTTTGAATCAGCCCTGGAAGCCGGATTGTCCGCTGCTGGGGTCAATATTGCCCTGCTGGGACCGATGCCGACGCCGGGCATCGCCTATCTGACCCGCACCCTGCACGCCTGTGCTGGCATCGTGGTCAGCGCCTCCCACAATCCGTACTACGATAACGGCATCAAATTCTTCTCCCGCGACGGCCAAAAACTGCCTGATGAGGTCGAGGAGCGCATCGAGGAACTGCTGGATCGTCCGCTGGAGACGGTCGAGCCGAATGCTTTGGGTAAAGCGGAGCGCATCGTCGATGCCTCGGGCCGCTATATCGAATTCTGTAAAAGCACGGTTCCCGCCAACACCAGCCTGGCCGGGCTGAAGATCATCGTGGACTGCGCTCACGGCGCGACTTATCATGTGGCGCCCAGCGTGCTGAGCGAACTGGGTGCGACCGTCATTCCTATGGGCGTTACGCCGGATGGTTTGAACATCAATCTGGATTGCGGCTCCACCAAGCCGGCGCTGTTGTGTGAAGCGGTCAAGAAGCACAGCGCCGATCTTGGCATTGCCCTTGACGGCGATGGTGACCGGGTGATCATGGTTGATCACCGGGGTGAAATCCTGGACGGCGACGATCTGCTGTTCATCATTGCGCGTGACCGGTTACGCACCGGTAGCCGGTTCAACGCCATCGTTGGTACGCTGATGACCAATTTGGGCTTGGAAATGGCGTTGCGGGCGCTGGGTCTGGATCTGCATCGGGTCAAGGTCGGCGACCGTTACGTGCTGGAGCGACTGCTGGCCGACCATCTGATTCTGGGCGGTGAAAATTCCGGCCATATCATTTGCCTGGATCGCACTACGACCGGCGATGGCATTATCTCCGCATTGCAGGTGTTGGCGGCCATGCTGCATTCCGAAAAGAACCTGCACGACCTCAAGGCCGGTATGACCAAATATCCACAGGTGCTGATCAACGTGTCGGTCAGTAGCGTGGTCGACTTGAATCGACCGCTGATTCAGGACGCTATCCGGGCCATCGAAAGTCAGTTAGGCGAGCAGGGTCGGGTTTTATTGCGTCCTTCCGGCACCGAACCGGTGGTGCGAGTGATGGTGGAAGGTCCCGACGCTGTTCAGGTCGAACGCCATGCCGGCGAACTGGCGGGCGTCCTGCGGGATACTCTTTCAGTATGATTGATTTCCCAGCGCGAAATCCGTAAGCTTTGCCAGCTTTTTAAAGTCAGGAGATAAGAATATGCGCCGTAAACTGGTGGCTGGAAATTGGAAGATGAATGGCTCGTTGGAAAGTATCCGTGGGCTATTGCAGGGCGTCAAAGAGGGCGCTTCGGAAGTGGCCTCCGTCGAGCTGGCGGTTTTTCCTCCATTCGTCTATCTCGGCTTTGTCGAGCAGCAATTGTCCGGCACAACCGTTGCGTGGGGGACGCAAAATCTCTCCGAACAGGCTTCTGGCGCCTATACAGGCGAAGTCGCGGGGGCAATGCTCAATGATTTTCATTGTGCCTACGTGATCGTAGGCCATTCCGAGCGCCGCACTTTGTATGGCGAAGGTGACGAGGTTGTGGCTCGCAAATTTGCTGCTGCCCGTAAGGTGGGTGTCAAGCCCATCCTCTGCGTCGGCGAGACCCTGGAAGAACGCGATCAGGGTATCACGGAGGCTGTCGTGGAGCGGCAGCTTAAGGCAGTGCTGGCTGTGGAAGGCATCGAAGCGTTTAACGACGCTGTGATCGCCTATGAGCCGGTTTGGGCGATTGGCACGGGCCGAACAGCGACTCCTCAACAGGCTCAGGATGTCCATGCCTTCATCCGCGCTAAACTGGCTGAGCAGAATCCAGCGGTCGCAGCGAAAACGCGCATCTTGTACGGTGGCAGTATGAAGGCCGCTAATGCTAAGGAACTGCTGGCTATGGCTGATATCGATGGTGGCCTGATCGGGGGTGCTGCGCTTGAGGCTAAGGAGTTTCTGGCGATTGCCCGGGCAGGCTGTTAAACTGTCGCCATGGCTTACACCCTCTTTCTCGTCGCGCATGTAGTGGTTGCCGTTGCCCTGATTGCCTTGGTGTTGTTACAGCAGGGCAAGGGTGCGGACGCCGGCGCGGCGTTCGGCAGCGGCGCTTCTGCAACGATGTTCGGCTCGCAGGGTTCGGCGTCCTTCCTAAGTCGGACTACTGCGATCCTGGCGACTATGTTTTTTTTGACCAGCTTGACGCTGGCTTACTTTGCGACCCAGACCTCAGCGCCGATCAGCGTGGTTGAGCGTGTGCCGTTCGAAGTCCCAACGCCTGTTCCTGCGCCAGCCGAATCTAGCCGTCCTGCGGATGTGCCGCAGTTGCCGCCAAAGTAATAAAACTTGGCTTTTAATGAATGATTGCCGATGTGGTGGAACTGGTAGACACGCTAGCTTGAGGGGTTAGTGGCGCGAGCTGTGCCGGTTCGAGTCCGGCCATCGGCACCAAACAATAAAATTAGGCATCTCGAAGCCTATGGTTCGGGACGCCTCGCGTTCTCCGGGAATTCTGGAAAATGCACAAATAAGCATTAAGCGCACTGAGTGCAGCCAATGATAAGGTTTCTGTTTCCATGTGGCGTTTTAACGATAAAAATCTATACGCCTGTTCCCTTTATGTCTATTCCATTCCGGGTTCTGGCCCGGGTTTCAGTTTGACCAGCATGTTTAACCTGAAGTCCAAGACCCGGACTGCGTAGCGCTTTCTCCCGGCTCGCTATATCGAAGGTGCGACTGTTATGTTGTCTAATTACCTTCCTGTTCTGATGTTCGTGATCATCGCCTTGGTGATGGCGATGGTGGTGATTGGCCTCGGCTTTTTCCTCGGCCCCCGCCGCCCCGATGATGAGAAACTGTCGCCCTATGAGTGCGGTTTCGAGGCTTTCGAGGATTCCCGGATGAAATTCGATGTCCGCTATTACTTGGTGGCCATCCTGTTCATCATCTTCGATCTGGAAATTGCCTTCCTGTTTCCTTGGGCGATTGTCCTCGATCAAATCGGCCTGTTCGGCTTTGCGGCGATGGCGGTTTTCCTGGGTATTCTGGTAATCGGTTTCATCTACGAGTGGAAGAAAGGAGCCTTGGAATGGGAATAGAAGGTATTCTTGAAAAAGGCATGGTGACGACTACTGCCGACAAACTCATTAACTGGGCGCGTACCGGTTCGATGTGGCCGATGACCTTTGGTTTGGCTTGTTGCGCCGTGGAAATGATGCATGCCGGCGCCTCCCGCTACGATCTCGACCGGTTCGGTATTGTGTTCCGGCCCAGCCCCCGCCAATCCGATGTAATGATCGTCGCCGGCACCCTATGCAACAAGATGGGGCCAGCGCTGCGCAAGGTTTATGACCAGATGGCTGAACCGCGCTGGGTGATCTCCATGGGATCCTGCGCCAATGGCGGTGGCTACTACCACTATTCCTATGCTGTAGTGCGCGGTTGCGACCGCATTGTGCCGGTGGACATCTATGTGCCCGGTTGCCCGCCGACTGCGGAGGCTCTGATTTACGGCATCCTCCAGCTCCAGAATAAAATCCGGCGCACTAACACCATAGCCCGTTGAGAGAATGCTCCATGGCTGACGCTCAGACCCTCGTGGAAAAATTGCAGGCGCGATTCGGCGATGTCCTGCTGGAATGCAAGCTGGACCGCGGCGAAGTGACTCTCGAAATTTCACCTGCCCAAGCCATTGAGATTTTCACCGCCCTGCGCGATGAACCGGACTTCGCTTTCGAGCAGGCAATGGATGTCTGCGGCGTCGATTACGCGGCCTACGGCGATGTGGAGTGGGCAACCAACGAATCCACCGACCAAGGCTTCAGTCGTGGCGTCGTCGAACGAGCCCCCGGTCGTGGTCCGACGGCAGTCCAGCAGGTGGTGGGTCGAATATTCGCGGGCAAGGGCCGTTTTGCTGCCGTCTATCAATTGCTCTCGGTGTCTTTGAACCATCGAGTGCGGGTGCGGGTGTTCGCGCCGGATGACGAGTTGCCGGTGGTGCCATCGGTGGTCAATCTATGGTCCTCGGTCAACTGGTTCGAGCGCGAGGCGTTTGATCTCTATGGTATCGTATTTGATGGCCATCCGGACTTGCGACGCATCCTGACCGACTATGGCTTCGTTGGCCACCCGTTCCGCAAGGACTTCCCGCTGATCGGTAATGTCGAGATGCGCTACGATCCCGAACGCGGCCGTGTGGTGTACGGACCGGTCAGCGTCGAACCTCGTGTGCTGGTGCCTCGCGTCATTCGCAAGGACAACCGTTACCTGTCCGAGCCTCACTGAAGGAAGCTGCGATGCCTGAGATTCGCAATTATACTTTGAACTTCGGGCCGCAGCATCCGGCTGCCCATGGGGTGCTGCGTCTGGTGCTGGAACTGGATGGCGAAGTAGTGCAGCGCGCTGATCCACATATTGGCCTGCTGCATCGTGCGACCGAGAAGCTGGCTGAAAGCAAGCCGTTCAACCAAAGCATCGGGTATATGGACCGACTCGACTATATGTCGGCTATGTGCAACGAACATGCATATGTGCTGGCCATTGAAAAGCTGCTGGGCATTGAACCGCCAGTGCGGGCGCAATACATCCGGGTAATGTATGCGGAAATCACGCGCGTTCTGAATCACTTGCTATGGATCGGGGCGCATGGTTTGGACATCGGCGCCATGACCATTTTTCTTTACGCTTTCCGTGAACGTGAAGATCTCGTTGATTGCTACGAAGCGGTGTCCGGCGCCCGGTTCCATGCGGGCTATTTTCGTCCCGGCGGCGTCTATCGCGACCTGCCGAAGGTGATGCCGAAGTACGAATATCAGAATTCACGGTTTCACAGCAAGAAAGAAGTAGACGAGCAGAATGCAACCCGACAAGGGACATTGCTCGATTTCCTCGAAGCGTTTACCGAGCGGTTCCCGCAGAAAGTCGACGAATACGAGACCCTACTGACAGACAACCGGATTTGGAAACAGCGCACGGTAGGCATCGGCGTGGTTACGCCAGAACGAGCGTTACAACTGGGTTTTTCCGGGCCGATGTTGCGCGGCTCCGGCTTTGCCTGGGATTTGCGCAAGAAACAGCCCTACGATGTTTATGATCAAATGGATTTCGACATCCCAGTCGGGGTCAACGGCGACTGCTACGACCGTTATCTGGTGCGGGTCGAAGAAATGCGTCAATCCAACCGCATCATTCGCCAGTGCGTGAAGTGGCTGAAGAACAATCCTGGCCCGGTGATTATCGACGACTACAAGGTTGCGCCGCCGCCCCGGGAGAAGATGAAAGGGGATATGGAAGCCCTGATCCATCATTTCAAGCTGTTCACGGAAGGTTACTGCGTCCCCGAAGGCGAGGTCTATGTCGCCACTGAGCATCCCAAGGGCGAGTACGGCATCTATTTGATTTCCGATGGCGCTAACAAACCGTATCGGGTCAAGGTCCGGGCGGCGGGGTTCACGCATCTCTCGTCGATGGACGAAATGACGCGTGGCCACATGCTGGCTGACGTTGTGGCGGTCATTGGCACCCAGGATATCGTTTTCGGAGAGGTTGACCGCTAATGAGCGCACGCAAAAGCGATCTGTTATCCGCCCACGCCTGTGCGGAAATTGATCACTGGTTGACCCGCTATCCTGCTGACCGCAGGCAGTCCGCTTTATTGGGGGCTCTGCGCGAAGTGCAGCATGAGAATGGCGGCTATCTGACCACGGAATTGATGGACGCGGTGGCTACTTATCTCGACCTGCCGCCGATTGCAGTTTACGAGGTGGCCACTTTCTACTCGATGTTTGAAACCAGGCCTGTAGGTCGGCACAACATTGCTGTTTGTACCAATATCTCCTGCATGTTGCGTGGTGGAGACACGGTTCTGGCGTATATCGAAAAGAAATTAGGCATCAAGCTTGGCGAGAGCACCCCGGACGGCAAGTTTTACCTAAAGCGGGAAGAGGAATGTCTGGCTGCCTGCTGTGGAGCGCCGATGATGCAGGTCGATCATGTCTATTACGAGCATCTGACCCCGGAAAAAGTGGATCAGGTGCTTGATAGCCTGGAGTGATTCCCGATGGCCAATGAGGTGTGTTACCGAACGCTGGGTCTGGACCGGCCTTGGTCTATCGAGACTTACCTGAGCGTGGGCGGTTATGAGTCCTGGAAGAAAATTTTGGCCGGGCAATTGACGCCTGATCAGGTGATCGATGAGGTCAAAAAGTCCGGTCTGCGTGGACGCGGTGGCGCTGGCTTCCCGACTGGCTTGAAGTGGACCTTCATGCCGCGTAATACGACAGCGCAGAAATACATGGTCTGCAATTCCGACGAGTCGGAGCCGGGGACTTGCAAAGACCGCGATATTCTGCGCTTCAACCCGCACGCTCTGGTTGAAGGCATGGCTATCGCCGGGTTCGCTACCGGTTCCACGGTCGGCTACAACTATATGCGCGGCGAATTCATGGACGAGCCTTACCAGCGTTTTGAAGATGCGGTCAAGGAAGCCTATGCAGCGGGCTTACTGGGCCAGAATATCCAGGGAACCGGGATCGACTTCGATCTGCATCCGACGCTAGGGGCAGGCGCTTACATTTGCGGCGAAGAAACTGCGCTGTTAGAGTCGCTGGAAGGTAAAAAGGGCCAGCCGCGCTTCAAGCCTCCATTCCCAGCCAGCTACGGTTTGTACGGTCGTCCGACCACGATCAACAATACTGAATCGTTTTCCTCGGTACCGTCGATCATCCGCAATGGCGGCGAATGGTTCGCCAGCCTCGGCACAAGTAATGCGGGTGGTTCCAAGATTTTCTCAGTGTCCGGGCATGTTGAGAAGCCGGGTAACTTTGAGGTCTCGCTCGGCATCCCATTCGCCGAACTGCTGGCGTTAGCGGGCGGGGTCTGGAAAAGACGCAAGCTCAAGGCGGTGATTCCGGGTGGTTCCTCAGTGCCGGTTGTGCCGGGCGACCTCATGCTCAAAACCAATATGGATTACGATTCCGTATCCAAGGTCGCTGGTTCGATGCTCGGCTCCGGGGCGGTGATTGTCATGGATGAAACCACTGACATGGTCAAGACTCTGCAACGCATCTCCCGGTTCTACTTCTCTGAATCCTGTGGGCAATGCACCCCTTGTCGCGAAGGCACCGGTTGGCTGTATCGGGTAGTAACGCGCATTGTCGAGGGCAAGGGTCGGCCTGAGGATCTGGAACTGCTCGACAGCGTGGCCAGCAAGATTGAAGGACGCACCATTTGCGCCTTGGGCGATGCTGCCGCCATGCCGGTGCGCAGTTTCGTCAAGCATTACCGCCACGAATTCGCGTACTACATCGAGCACAAGTGCAGCATGGTCGCCGGTGCGGCGGCGCTGACCGCGTGAACCGCGAACCCTTTAACATGGTTGCAGCAGTGGGTAAAAGATGAGCGAGGAACAGGTCAACATCGAAGTTAACGGCATCCCGCTGAAGGCGCGTAAGGGCGCGATGCTCATCGAGATCACCGATGCAGCGGGCATTCCGATCCCCCGTTTTTGCTACCACAAGAAGTTATCCATTGCCGCCAGTTGCCGGATGTGTCTGGTCGAGGTGGAAAAAGCGCCCAAGCCACTCCCGGCCTGCGCGACACCGGTCATGGAGGGTATGAAGGTCTATACCGAATCACCCAAAGCCCGCGCCGCGCAGAAAGGGACCATGGAGTTCCTGCTGATCAATCATCCGCTGGACTGCCCGATCTGCGACCAGGGTGGCGAGTGCGAGCTACAGGATGTGGCGCTAGGCTATGGCGGTGACGTGTCGCGTTTCGCTGAGCGCAAGCGGGTGGTGCAGGACAAGGATATCGGTCCGCTGATCGCTACCGAGATGACCCGCTGTATCCATTGCACCCGCTGTGTGCGCTTCGGTGAGGAAATCGCTGGCTTGCGTGAGTTAGGGGCGATTGGGCGCGGCGAAGACATGGAAATTGGCACCTATGTTTCCAAGTCCGTGGTTTCGGAGTTGTCGGGTAATGTCATCGACCTATGCCCGGTCGGGGCGTTGACCGCCAAGCCATCTCGCTACAAGGGCCGTTCCTGGGAATATGTGCAACACGCTGCGGTTGCGCCGCATGACTCCATTGGTTCCAATATCTTCATCCACACCCTGCGCGGCCAGGTCATGCGAGTTGTACCGCGTGAGAATGAGTCGGTGAATGAAACCTGGATTTCCGATCGCGACCGGTTCAGCTACGAGGGCATTTACAGCGCTGACCGTTTAGCCAAGCCGCTGATCAAAGGGGTCGAGACCGGCTGGGAAGCAGCTCTGGAAGCGGTTGCCAGTGGTTTAAAGGACATCATTGCCCGGTATGGCGCGGAATCGGTTGGGTTCCTAGTCTCCCCCACCGCCACGGTTGAAGAACTGTATCTGGCGCAGAAGCTGGCGCGAGGCCTGGGTGTGGCGAATATCGACCATCGCCTGCGGCAGGCCGATTTCAGTGATCAGGCTAGCGCTCCAGTGTTTCCTTGGCTCGGACAAGCGATTGAAGACCTGGAAAAGGTTAACGCAGCGCTGCTGATTGGCTCTAACGTTCGCATGGAACAGCCGTTAGCGGGACATCGCTTGCGTAAGGCTGCATTGGCGGGTGGCCAGGTCATGTTCATCAATCCGCGTGATTTTGAGGTTCGCTTCCCGGTCGCCGCTAAGGTCATTGCCGATCCAGCGGGCATGGTGGTGGCGTTGGCCAGTGTCGCGCAGGCTATTGCGGAATTAAGGGGTGTCACCCTGCCAACGAATTTGGCGAATCTTGCTGCTGGTGTTCCCGGCGATGCTGAACGGGCTATGGCCGTTCACTTGGCAAATAGCGCATCGGCGGCCGTACTGCTGGGCAATCTGGCGGTTGCGCATCCGGTGTTTGCGCAACTGCGAGCGTTGGCAGGCTTTGTGGCCCTTCAAAGCGGTGCGCGGCTGGGCTACCTACCAGAAGCCGCTAATTCGGTGGGTGGGTGGTTGGTCGGGGCGTTACCACATCGAGCACCCGGTGGTCGGATAGCGCCAACGGTTGGTCTGGATACACGGTCGATGCTGGAATCGCCACGCAAAGCTTATGTGTTGCTGGGCGTTGAGCCGGAACTGGATTGCTGGGACGGCGCAGCGTCGCTGAGAGCGTTACAGGGTGCTGAACTGATTATTTCGCTCAGTCCCTACGCCAGGCTGGCGGGCAAGAGTCCGGCGCAAATGATTCTACCCACAGCGACATTCGCGGAGACATCCGGGGCTTATGTCAATGCCGAAGGGCGCTGGCAGAATTTCCAGGGCGCCAGTAAGCCGTTTGGCGAGTCGCGTCCCGCTTGGAAAGTGCTGCGGGTGTTGGGTAATTTGTGCGGAGTTAGTGGTTTCGACTACACCAGCTCTGAGGAAGTGCTGGCTGAAGCGCAAAATGCCTGTGCTCAGGTAACACCCGATAATACGACGAATTTTGACCGGCCGTTCGCTCCGTTCCGGGCCGATGGGCTGCTGCGCGTGGCGGATGTGCCGATCTACGCGAGTGACTCTCTGGTGCGGCGTGCGCCTTCGCTCCAAGCGAGTCCGCTGGCGCGTCCGGTTGAAGTGCGGTTGCATCCTGCAGTGGCCAGCGAGCTGGGTGTGGCTGGACGAGATCAGGTGCAGGTGCGGCAAAACGGCTGCGCGGTCGATTTGCCGTTGGTGCTGGACGAAAGCATTCCCCGGGGTTGCGCCTGGATTCCGGCAGGATTGAACGCCAGTGTGGCGCTCGGTCCGGCGGTTGGCCCCGTGGCCATTCAATAACAACCAGGATGGGATCATGGAAACTTTGCTGACGATCATCTTCATCCTCCTGAAAATCGTCGCTTTGCTGGTGCCGTTGCTGGTGTCCGTAGCATATCTGACCTTTGCTGAGCGCAAGATCATTGGCTACATGCAGGTTCGGCTCGGCCCGAATCGGGTTGGCCCCAAGGGTTGGCTCCAGCCTATTGCCGACGCTATGAAGCTCATGTTTAAGGAAATTGTGTTACCAAGCCGGGCAAACCGCTTCTTGTTTGTCTTGGCACCGGTCATTTCTTTTGGGCCAGCGCTGGCGGCTTGGGCAGTGGTGCCTTTTGGTGATGGCATGATGATTTCCCATCTGGATGCTGGTCTGTTGTATCTGCTGGCGTTGACTTCGCTGGGGGTCTACGGCGTGATCATTTCAGGTTGGGCCTCGAACTCCAAGTACGCCTTTCTGGGCGCAATGCGCTCGGCGGCGCAGATCGTTGCCTACGAAATCGCTATGGGCTTTGCACTGGTAGGGGTGTTGATGGCAGCGGGCAGTCTAAATCTGAATCAGATCGTACTGGCGCAGCAGGGTAGCCTGTTGCACTGGTTCTGGCTGCCATTGCTCCCATTGTTCGCAGTCTATTTCATCTCTGGCGTAGCTGAGACCAACCGGGCGCCCTTCGACGTGGCGGAAGGCGAGTCGGAAATTGTCGCTGGATTCCATGTGGAATATTCCGGTATGGCCTTCGCAGTGTTTTTCCTGGCGGAATACGCCAACATGATTCTGGTGTCGGCTTTAGCGGCGACCCTGTTTCTGGGGGGCTGGCTGTCGCCATTCCAGGGTATTCCGGTGCTGGGCGAACTTTTTTCTTTCGTCCCTGGTGCGATTTGGTTGGTCATCAAGATTTCGCTGATGTTGCTGTTGTTCCTGTGGTTCCGCGCCACCTTCCCACGCTATCGCTACGATCAGATCATGCGACTGGGCTGGAAAGTGTTCATTCCGGTCACGCTGGTCTGGTTGTTCGTGGTCGGACTGGGTGTGTTGGGCCAGGTCGGTCCGTGGTTCGATTGAGCGGAGAACAAGTGATGAATACCCTGAACTCCCTTCGGTACTACTTCAAGAGCTTCATGCTTTGGGAGCTGTTGCTAGGTTTGCGGTTGACTGGCCGCTACCTGTTCTCCAAGAAGATCACGATACAGTACCCGGAGGAACTGACCCCACTGTCGCCCCGGTTTCGCGGTTTGCACGCCCAACGTCGCTATCCAAACGGCGAAGAGCGCTGCATTGCCTGCAAGCTGTGCGAAGCTGTTTGCCCGGCGCTGGCGATTACGATTGAGTCGGAACAGCGAGCTGACGGTGGACGCCGCACGACCCGCTATGATATCGATTTGTTTAAATGCATTTTTTGCGGGTTTTGTGAAGAAGCTTGTCCGGTTGACGCCATCGTAGAGACCCGAGTGTTTGAGTATCATTTCGAGAAGCGCGGCGAGCAGATCATGACCAAGGAGAAACTGCTAGCCCATGGCGACCGCTGCGAAGCGCAGATCGCTGCCGACCGGGCCGCTGATGCAGCCTACCGCTAGTCCGGTCTCCGTTGCCTGATAACGAATAAAGACAGGTTCGCTCATGGGATTTGAAAAATTTCTGTTCTACGTCTTCGCCCTGATTCTGATTTTCGCCGCAGTCAGGGTCATTACGGTGCGTAACCCCGTTCACGCTGCGTTGTTCTTGGTGTTGGCGTTTTTCACCAGCGCCGCTCTCTGGTTGTTGATTGAGGCTGAGTTTCTGGCCATTGCCTTGGTGCTGGTGTACGTCGGCGCGGTGATGGTGCTGTTCCTTTTTGTAATCATGATGCTGGACATCAACGTCGATCCGGTGCGGGAAGGCTTTATCAAATATCTGCCGGTCGGTGCGACGGTTGCTCTGCTTATCGTGATTGAGATGGGGTTGGTGGTGAGTTCCAGTTATTTCGGCGGCGACCAGTACCGCTTGACCGCGCACGCCGCTGACTACAGCAACACTAAAGAACTGGGTAGCGTTCTGTATACCTTCTACGTTTATCCGTTTGAGATCGCCTCGGTGATTTTGCTGGTGGCGATTGTCGCTGCCATTTCGTTGACGATGCGCCGCCGGGAAGGGGAAGGCGTTAAGACCCAAAATCCGAGCGAACAGGTGCGGGTGTCACGGGATGACCGGGTGCGGGTCGTACGGATGGCGTCGGAAAAGAAGCCCATGCTCCCACCCAATCGTTGATCTTAAGACAATAAGGATTGAAACAACGATGATCGCGCTGACTGATTATCTCGTGCTGGGAGCAATTCTCTTTTGTCTCAGCGTGGCCGGCATCTTTCTGAACCGGAAAAATGTCATCATTCTGCTGATGTCTATTGAGCTGATGCTGCTGGCGGTGAATTTCAACTTCATCGCTTTTTCGCAGTTCCTTGGGGACACCATCGGCCAGGTTTTCGTCTTCTTCATCCTGACAGTGGCGGCGGCCGAATCGGCTATTGGCCTGGCTCTTCTGGTGGTGCTGTTTCGTAACCGCCGCACGATCAACGTCGCCGACCTCGACACGTTGAAGGGTTAGCCCCATGCAAAACGTCTATCTCGGGATTGTGCTTGCACCTTTGTTTGGCGCCATTATCGCCGGTTTGTTTGGCCGCAAGATTGGCCGCGCCGGCGCTCACTGGGTGACGATTATCGGTGTGGCGATTTCCTTATTGCTGTCGCTGGTAGTGCTACGCCATCATGTTTTGAACGGCGCCGATCCATATAACGGGTCGGTGTACACTTGGATGGTGGTGGAAGGTATCCGCTTCGAAATCGGCTTTTTGGTCGATAATTTGACAGCGGTGATGATTTCTACCGTGACCTTCGTGTCATTGATGGTGCATATTTATACCATTGGCTATATGCACGATGATGACGGTTACCAGCGCTTTTTCAGCTACATCGCCTTGTTCACTTTCGCCATGTTGATGCTGGTCATGGCTAACAACTTTCTGCAACTGTTTTTCGGTTGGGAAGGCGTGGGTCTGGTGTCCTACCTGCTGATCGGCTTCTGGTACAAGCGTGAGAGCGCTATTTTCGCCAGTCTGAAAGCCTTTCTGGTGAACCGGGTTGGCGATTTTGGCTTCCTGTTGGGTATCGCCGCAGTGCTGATGGCGTTCAACAGTATCGATTACGCAGATGTGTTTGCCGCCGCCCCGCTGATGGCTAATGTGACGGTACAAGTCATCCCCGGCGTTGACTGGTCGTTAATGACCTTGATCTGTATCTTGCTGTTCATCGGCGCGATGGGCAAATCGGCGCAAGTGCCGTTGCATGTGTGGTTGCCGGATTCGATGGAAGGCCCGACCCCGATCTCGGCGTTGATTCACGCTGCGACCATGGTGACGGCAGGCATTTTTATGGTGGCCCGGATGTCTCCGCTGTTTGAACTGTCGGAAACGGCGTTGAGTTTTGTACTGATCATCGGTTCGATTACGGCGCTGTTCATGGGCTTTCTGGGTATTGTCCAGAATGACATCAAGCGGGTGGTGGCCTATTCAACGCTTTCGCAGCTCGGCTATATGACCGTCGCGCTGGGGGTGTCGGCTTATTCTGCCGCGTTCTTCCATTTGATGACCCATGCGTTCTTCAAGGCCTTGTTGTTCCTGGGTGCGGGTTCGGTGATTATCGCCATGCACCATGAGCAGGATATTCGCAAGATGGGCGGGCTGTGGAAGTACATGCCGATTACCTGGATCACTTTCCTGTTAGGGACATTAGCGTTGATTGGCACGCCGGGCTTTGCCGGGTTCTATTCCAAGGACAGCATTCTGGAAGCGGTGCATTACTCGAACATCGCTGGAGCCGGCTTCGCCTACTTCGCGGTGATGCTGGGGGTATTTGTGACCTCATTCTACTCGTTCCGACTGTATTTCCTGGTATTCCATGGCAAGGAACGGATGGATCATCACACGAAGGAACATCTGCATGAAACTCCATGGGTGGTGACTATACCGTTGATTTTGTTAGCTATTCCTTCTGTTGTAATCGGCGCGATAACTATTGAGCCGCTGCTGTTTGGTGATGTGTTCAAAAACATCATTGCGGTGGCCCCAGTGCATGACGTATTAAAGCAACTCGGTGAGCACTTTCATGGAGCGATGAACTTTGCGTTGCATGGATTGACTGGCCTGCCGTTCGTTCTGGTACTGGCTGGTTTTGGTTCGGCGTTCTATTTGTACATGGTGAAGCCGGACCTGCCGGATTTGATTCAGCAGAAGCTCGCTAAGTTGCACGACATTATGGTGCGTAAATATCTGTTTGATGAGATCTACCAATCAGTTTTTATGCGCGGCAGCCGGAGTCTGGGCACAGCGCTATGGAAGTACGGTGACGCGGGTTTGATCGACGGTGTAATGGTGAATGGTACTGCACGGTTGGTCGGTTGGTTTGCCGCTATCACCCGGTATGTACAGACCGGCTATCTGTATACCTATGCGTTCGCCATGATCATCGGCTTGCTGATCCTGCTGACTTGGTTCGTTGCTCGCTAACCTGGAAGAAGAAAAAACCATGCTGTCGGAACTGCCTTTGCTGAGTCTTGCCATCTGGTTCCCGATCCTCGGTGGTATCGCGGTGCTGTTCGTGGGCGATGAAAACCCTGGTCGCGCCAAGGCGCTGTCCTTGACCGTGGCGATCCTGAGCTTCCTGATCAGCGTCCCGTTGTACTCGTTCTTTGATACGACCACCGCAGCGATGCAATTCCAGGAGTTCATCCCCTGGATTCCCGCATTCAGCGTTAACTATCACTTGGGCGTAGACGGCTTCTCAATGCCGTTGATCCTGCTCACTGCATTCATGACCGTGCTAGTGGTGATCGCCGGCTGGGAAGTGATTCAGTACCGGATTGCCCAGTACATGGCCGCTTTCCTGATCATGGAAGGGTTGATGATTGGTGTGTTCGCTGCGCTGGATGCCATCCTGTTTTACGTGTTTTTTGAAGCGATGTTGATCCCGATGTTTCTGATCATTGGTATCTGGGGTGGACCACGCCGGGTATACGCGACGATCAAGTTTTTCCTGTACACCTTCCTCGGTTCGGTGTTCATGCTGATCGCCCTGATCTACATGTATAGTCAGGCCAGCAGCTTCGAGATTTTAGATTTCCACAAACTGCCGCTTGATCTGACCGAACAGGTGCTGATTTTCTTCGCCTTCCTGCTTGGTTTTGCGGTCAAGGTGCCAATGTGGCCGGTGCATACCTGGTTGCCGGACGCCCATGTGGAAGCGCCCACTGGTGGTTCTGTGATTCTGGCGGCGATTACCTTGAAAATTGGCGGTTACGGTTTTCTGCGGTTTGCCCTGCCCATTACCCCGGACGCTTCAGCGATGTTGGACTGGTTGATCATCACGATGTCGCTGGTGGCGGTGGTCTATATCGGTTTGGTCGCCCTGATCCAGCAAGATATGAAGAAACTGATCGCCTACTCGTCCATCGCACATATGGGTTTTGTGACCCTGGGTTTCTTCATCCTGTTTGGCATCCAGCGCCATACCGGAAGTCTGAGCGGTGCGGTTATGGGTATTGAGGGTGGTATGGTGCAGATGGTGTCGCATGGCTTCATTGCTGGCGCACTCTTCCTATGTGTCGGCGTGTTATACGATCGGGTGCATTCCCGCCAGATCAAGGACTATGGTGGTGTGGCCAATACTATGCCGATTTTCGCCGCATTCATGGTGCTGTTCGGTATGGCCAATGCGGGGTTACCGGGCACCTCCGGATTTGTGGGCGAGTTTATGGTCATCCTGAGCAGCTTTAAGGCGAGTTTCTGGATCGCTTTCCTAGCGTCGGCCACCTTGATTCTGGGTGCGGCTTACACTCTATGGTTGATCAAGCGGGTCATTTTCGGCGAAATTGGCAATCGCCATGTGGCTGAACTGAAAGATGTGAACACCCGGGAAATCATCATGCTGAGTTTGCTGGCGGCGGCGGTGCTGTTGCTGGGTGTCTGGCCCGATCCGCTCACTTCGGTGATGCACGCTTCGGTGGATAATCTGGTACAGCACGTTGTGACCTCCAAGTTGCTGTAAGGGCTACTGGCGTAAAGAATCGGATAATAACCCATGAATTTTGTCGCCCCTGATTTCATGCCGGTCCTGCCGGAGATCTTCGTCCTGACCTTGACATGTTTAATCCTGGTCATCGATGTGTTTCTCGAACAGCGGCAGCGCCATATCACCTATGGTCTGGCGCAAATGACCTTGTTGGGCGCTGCGCTGCTGACGCTGCTGACCTACGCCCAAGCACCGGTGACCACCATGTTTGGTCATTACGTTAAGGATGCGATGGGTGATCTGCTCAAGCTGTTCATCTATCTGGCCTCCGCTGCGGTGTTTCTGTACTCCCGCGATTATCTGCGCCAGCGCAATCTATTCAAAGGTGAGTACTATGTGCTAGGCCTGTTTGGCGTGTTGGGCATGATGATCATGGTTTCCGCCCATAGCTTGCTCAGCGTATATCTCGGGTTGGAACTGTTGTCGTTGTCACTGTATGCGCTGGTGGCGACCGACCGCGATTCGCCCGTCGCTTCCGAAGCGGCCATGAAATACTTTGTGCTGGGTTCGCTGGCGTCCGGCATGTTGCTGTATGGCATCTCGATGATCTACGGCGCTACCGGCAGCGTGGATTTGCAGGTCGTGGCGGACGCTGTGGCGCAACAGGGTCCCGAGAATCTGGTGTTAGTGTTTGGCTTGGTGTTTCTGGTGGTTGGGCTGGCATTCAAGCTGGGTGCAGTGCCGTTCCACATGTGGGTGCCGGACGTTTATCAAGGTGCGCCGACCTCGGTTACGCTGTACATCGGTTCAGCGCCCAAGTTGGCGGCGTTTGCGCTGATCATGCGGATTTTAGTGGACGGCCTTGGTACTTTGCAGAGCGACTGGCAGCAAATGTTGATTATTCTGGCGGTGCTGTCGATCGCTTTGGGCAATCTGGCGGCGATCGCGCAGACCAATATCAAGCGGATGCTGGCCTATTCGACGATTTCTCACGTTGGCTTCCTGTTGTTGGGTATCCTGTCAGGCACCCCGGAAGGCTATGCGGCGTCGATGTTCTACACCATTGTCTATGTCCTGATGGCGGTCGGGGCGTTCGGGGTAGTCATTCTGCTGAGCCGATCTGGCTTTGAGGCGGAGAATATTGATGACTTTAAGGGTCTGAATGACCGTAGCCCATGGTTAGCCTTCTTAATGATGATGATCATGATGTCGATGGCTGGTGTACCATTCCTGGTTGGTTTCTACGCTAAATGGGTGGTGTTGCAGGCGGTCGTCAATATCGGCTTGGTTTGGCTGGCGATAGTTGGTGTGGTGTTCTCGGTGATCGGCGCGTTTTACTATCTGCGGGTGGTGAAATGCATTTATTTTGATAAGCCGGAGCAGAACGACGCTATCGAGATGAGTCGCGATACAGAAATCGTTATCAGTGTTAATGGGCTATTGCTGATGGTGCTCGGCTTATATCCGACCGCGCTGATGACTTGGTGTGCAGCAGCATTGCTGAACTGAGGCTGATTTAGCTTAGCGGATATGTCACAGAGCTTGATAATCAGCTTATGGCTGGGCTTGGCGGTAGTCGCTGCCAACTTGCCTTGGCTCGTTGAGCGTTGGTTGTTGGTCTTCGCCCGCCCTGATCAGCGGGCGAAACCGTTTTGGTTGCGGTTGATCGAATGGGGCCTGTTATATGGCCTGATCGCCGGGATGGGGTTCGCGTTTGAGTACAAGGCGACCGGTACAGTCCATGCCCAGGATTGGGAGTTTTATGCCGTGACGCTATGCCTGTTTGCTGTCAGTGCCCTGCCAGGATTTATCTATCGCTATCAATTTCGGCAGTTGCTGGAACAAATGGGACGGGGGAACAGTTCAGGGAACGGGGTGATCAAGTAAGTGGTTTATATAGTAGATGAATTAAGAAATAAGCAGTAAATCTTACAGAGTTGTTGTCGTTAAATCGTTGCCTTGAAGCGCCAGTGCGGTCAAGCTCGTCGAGCCTTTTTGCTGCACTGCAATATAAAACAGGGTATAGTGAGACCGCTTTTAGTTAAGTTTGTGGAGCGGTCATGTCTAAGCAATACCCCATCATTGCTATTACGGGTTCCTCTGGCGCCGGCACTTCGACGGTTCGCGTAGCGATGGAACATATTTTCCGACGCGATGGGATTAACGCTTTTACAGTTGAAGGTGACAGCTTTCATCGCTATGACCGTCTAGAAATGCAAAGGCAAGTGGAGCATGCGCTGCGGGAAAGTCGCCACCTCAGTCACTTTGGGCCGGAAGGCAACCTGTTTGACCGACTGGAAGCCTTATTTATGGAGTACAGCGAGCGAGGCACCGGGCTGCGGCGTTGCTATCTCCATGATTCAGAAGAAGCTAGCCCCTACGATCAGGAGCCAGGCACGTTCACTCCCTGGATGCAACTACCTTCGGGAACTGACCTGTTATTCTACGAAGGTTTGCATGGTGGAGTGGTGACTGACAAGGTCAATGTCGCCCGCTATGTAGACTTGCTGATTGGGGTCGTGCCGATCGTTAACCTGGAATGGATTCAGAAAATCCATCGTGATACTGCTGAACGTGGTTACAGCACTGAGGCTGTGACCGACACTATCTTGCGGCGGATGCACGATTACACTCATTACATTGTGCCGCAATTCTCATGCACCGACATCAACTTTCAGCGGGTACCGACCGTGGATACCTCTGATCCCTTCGCCGCTCGCGATATCCCGACCCTGGATGAAAGCTTTGTGGTGATCCGCTTTCGGGAGCCGCGCAAGACACATCCCGATTTTACCTATCTATTACACATGATCCATGACTCCTTTATGTCACGCCGTAACACCATTGTGGTGCCGGGTGGCAAAATGGGATTTGCCATGGAACTCATTTTGCAGCCGCTGATCGAGCAGTTGATTCGCCGAGAATATTAGAATGTTTTGCATGTTGACGTTCGATCGAATAAATGCCCCTCAGTCGGCGACGTGCAGGACGATTTTGCCTCGGGCATGGCCACCCTGACTGATGGTATGCGCTTGGCGAACCTCATTGAGCGGCAGGACCGTATGAATGCGCGGCTTCATTCGGCCTTCGTCGATCAGTCGAGCGATGGCCGTTAACTGCTCGCCGCTGGGGTGGATGAAGACGAAGGCGCTGCGGACGCCGCGTCCAGCAGCGATTGTTTCCGAAGGCGGGCTGACCACTGAAACCAGGATGCCGCCGGGTTTCAGTACCTGCCAGGAACGCTCTTGGGTGTCACCGCCAAGGGTGTCGAACACCACATCGACATCTTTTACTGCCTCCTCGAAACGGGTTTGGGTATAGTCAATAAACTGATCAGCACCCAGTTCCGTCACTAGCCCGGTGTTGACTGCTGAAGCAGTGGCGATGACCCGTGCGCCATACGCCTTGGCTAATTGCACCGCTAAACTGCCCACACCGCCCGCGGCGGCGTGAATCAGCACGGTTTGACCGGCTTGCAACCGAGCTGCATCCACTAGCACTTGCCAGGCCGTCAGGGCCGTAAGCGGTACAGCGGCGGCGTGAATATGATCTAGAGTCGTTGGCTTATGGGCGGCTTCACTGGCCTTGACGGCGATGTATTCGGCATAGGCTCCATCGCGTTCGATGTTGGGGCGGGCGTACACGGCGTTGCCGACGTTGAATCCACTGACCTCTGAACCGACTGCAACCACTTCGCCAGATACGTCCCAGCCGAGGGTCAGCGGTAGGGTATGATGCAGTAACTCTTGCAGCCAACCCTCGCGGATTTTCCAGTCTACGGGGTTGACCGCTGCTGCCCGCACCCGAATAAGGAGGTCATCAGGTCTGAGTACAGGCCGAGGAACATTGTCTTCATAATGCAGCATCTCGGAGCCGCCGTAGGCGTGAATGCGCACCGCTTTCATCGTGGATGTTGTCATGGCAAGTTCTCCAGAGACGTCGTTTGAAAACTGCGGTGACCTGCTTGATCGAGCAATATCATGACTGGCAGGTTTCCGATTAAGGATGACATTCAGTATGATCATCTGCATCAAATAAGCAAAGCAAAAGCACAGGTGGAACACAATGGATTTAATCGGTTTTCTGTTGATTGGTTTGATCGCTGGCTGGATCGCTACAAATTTCATGCGCGGCGGCAGCATGGGGTTAGCAGGTAATCTGGTGATCGGTGTGGTGGGGGCTTTCGTCGGTGGATTCCTGTTTCGACTGTTAGGCTTCGCAGCAGTGGGACTGATCGGCCATCTGATTACGGCTACAGTAGGCGCGGTGGTGTTGCTGTATGTGGTTCAGGTGTTGAAGAAAGCATAGAACGCCTGAGCTGTTCAATTCACCGCCTCATCATCGCTGGGAGCGCCACTCATCCATGGATGTGCTCTGGCTTGCGCTGGCTTTTCTGCTGGGTTTGTTCTCGCGGTACCTCGGCCTGCCAGCGCTGGTTGGCTATTTGGCCGCTGGCTTTGTCCTGAACGCCCTGGATCAGCAGGGCAGCAAACTGCTCGATCATATCGCCCATGCTGGCGTATTGCTTCTGCTGTTCAGCGTTGGGCTAAAACTGCGGATCAAGAGCTTGACGCGCCCCGAAGTCTGGGGCGGTGGATTGTTGCATCTGGCGATCAGCAGTGGGTTGTTATGTTTGGGTTTTCTAGCCATCGCGACCCTGCCAGTTTGGCAGGCGCTGGTGTTGGCGGCGACTCTGGGTTTTTCCAGCACAGTGCTGGCGGCCAAGTCGCTGGAGGAAAAAGCTGAATTACGCGCCTTTCATGGCCGTTTAGCCATTGGTATTTTGATCATTCAGGACTTGGCGGCGCTAGCGTTGATGGCGTTCGCCGGGGCGGCAGCGCCTTCACCATGGGCGTTGCTAGTGCTTGGGCTGCCCTTGTTGCGCCCGGTGGTGACTCGGTTGCTGGATTGGAGTGGCCATGATGAGCTGTTGGTGTTGTATGGATTAGCGTTGGCGCTGGTCGTCGGTGGGCTGGGCTTTGAACATCTCGGTCTCAGTTCGGAACTGGGCGCGTTGCTACTGGGTGTGTTGCTGGTCGGCCATCCGAAAGCTATGGAGCTGTCCCGGTCGGTATGGTCGCTCAAGGAGGTATTATTGGTCGGTTTTTTCCTGCAAATCGGCCTGATAGGTTGGCCAAGCTTGGCTACTTTGGGGTGGGCTGGGTTGTTAGCCTTATTACTGCCGCTCAAGGCTGCGCTGTTTTTCTTCATTTTGATCCACTTCCGCTTGCGGGCGCGCACGGCTTTTCTGGCGGCGCTGGCGCTGACCAGCTACAGCGAGTTTACCTTGATCGTGGTGCAATTCATGGTCAACAACGGCCAACTGGACGCGAGTTGGCTGGTGCTGTTGGCCATTACCGTTGCCTTGTCTTTCGTGATCGCTGCACCGATTAACCGCTTTGCCCATACCCTGTACGAGCGGTTCGAGGAACGGCTGACGCCTTTCGAGCTTCCCGACCACCATCCTGATGAGCAACCGGTGTCGTTGGGCAGCACCCAGATTCTGATTATCGGCATGGGCCATGCTGGAACTTCGGCCTATGACTTCCTCAAAAAACGCCAGAATGTGCCGGAGCATCCGCATAAGGTGTTGATGGTGTCGGGCATCGACTCGGACTTGAACAAGGTCGAGCGGCATGTGCATGAGGGGCGGCGGGTGGTGTACGCCGACGCGGAAGATCCTGGCTTCTGGCACCGCGTGCGGCTGGACGGCATCAAGGCGGTGTTATTGGCGATGCCGGACCCAGAAGCCAAGCATATCGCCAGCCGACAGTTGCGCCGCCGTGGCTTTGCCGGGTTGATTGGAGCCGTCAGCAACTATCCTGAGGAAGAGCAGTCGCTCAAAGTAGCGGGCGCGGATATGACGTTTCTGGCGTTTAATGAGGTGGGCGTTGGCTTGGCTGAGCATGTTTGGGAAGCTTTGCAGAAGCGGGTTGAGCCGAACAATGCCGCGATCTGACACCTGCGGGCGCGGGCGTGGTCTATGCGTTGGCTATCCCGCTACTTTGAGGAACCACGATGAGCCATAAGATCACTAAAACCGATGCCGAATGGCGTTCACAATTGACCCCGGCGCAGTATCGCATCTGCCGCCAGAAGGGGACTGAACCCGCGTTTACCGGCGCGTATTACGACTGCCACGATTCCGGCGTTTATCGCTGCGCCTGTTGCGGCGCGCCGCTGTTTGATGCGGAAACCAAGTTTGATTCCGGCAGTGGCTGGCCCAGTTTCTGGCAGCCGATGGAGGCAGACCGTGTAGCGACTGCCGATGACCAGAGCCTGTTTATGCGCCGCACTGAAGTCCTGTGCGCGGATTGCGGGGCACATCTAGGCCATGTGTTCGATGATGGCCCAGCGCCGACCGGACTGCGTTATTGCATCAACTCGGTGTCGCTGAAGTTGACCAAATGAAGTGAGGTGAAAATGAATGTCATTGCCTATTCGGAAGCTTTCGGCCATTTTGCGGAGATGATCGAAAAGGTGGGTCCTGTAAATTTTCCTGTATGGCGAGGGCTGGCAGCGCAGGGCTAGGGCGTCATCCGCATCCAACAACTTGATCCTGTCAGGAGGAGTGAATTTGCTGAGTTTTCCCCTCCTTGGATAAGGAGGGGTGGCGCGCCAGCGCCGGGGTGGTTCGACCCACAAGGCTAGTGCTTCGCCCGAGCTTATTTGACTTCATGGAGCGGATCGGTTTGGCTATAGGGAACCCTGAACGAGGAACCTGACCATGCCGCTGCCCAAATACATTGTCCGTCTGACCGATGAAGAACGCACCGACCTGGAGCATTTGATCCACACGGGGAAACACCGGGCGGCGGCCACGCTGATCCATGCGCGGATTTTGCTGAAAGCGGATGTGGGGACCGGGGGACCGGGTTGGGACGATGACCGGATGGTGGAAGCCATCGAATGCAGCGCATCGACGGTGTATCGGGTCCGCCAAGCTTTTGTGGAGGAAGGCATGACGGCGGCGCTGTTCCGCAAGAAACCCACTGGCCGGCTCTATCGGAAGCTCGACGGGGAGCAGGAGGCGCCACTGATCGCGCTGGCCTGTAGCCCCCCTCCAGCGGGGCGGACCCACTGGACGATGCGGCTGTTGGCGGATCGATGGGTGGAGTTGCAGGTCGTGGAATCGATCAGCCCGGAATGCGTGCGCACGACCTTAAAAAAAGCGAACTCAAACCGTGGTTACAGAAGCAGTGGATCATCCCGCCACAAGCCAATGCCGATTTTGTCTGCGCGATGGAGGACGTCCTCGCGGTCTATACCCGGCCCTACGATCCGGCTCGCCCGGTTGTCTGCCTCGACGAACTGAACAAGCAGCGGGTCGCGGAAATCCAGACCCCCGTACCGGTCGAACCCGGCCCGCCGGCCCGCTTCGACTACGAATACGAGCGGCGTGGTACCGCCAACCTGTTCATGATCAACGAACCCCTGATCGAGCAGCGTCATGTGACCGTGACCGAGCAGCGGACGGCCGTGGACTTTGCCCGGGTGGTCCGGGACCTCCTGGAGGTCCGTGACCCTGACGCGGAGCCAGTGGTCTTGGTGATCGATCACCTCAACACCCACAAACCGGCGGCCCTGTCTCAAGCGTTCGAGCCGGCCGTGGCACGGCCGCTGATCGACCGCCTGGAGATTCATTACACCCCCCAACACGGGAGTTGGCTGAATATGGCCGAGATCGAATTGAGCATCCTGAGCCGGCAGTGTCTGGATCGGCGTATTCCCGATCTCGGCACGGTGACCCGAGAAGTCGCGGCTTGGGAGCAGGCGCGCAACGCGAGCGCTCAGGGGGTGAATTGGCGCTTCACCACCCCCAATGCCCGCATCAAGCTCAAGCGCCTCTATCCGTCAATTCAGAGCAGGTGAAGCACTAGGACGTCATCCGCATCCAACAACTTGATCCTGTCAGGAGGAGTGAATTTGCTGAGTTTTCCCCTCCTTGGATAAGGAGGGGTGGCGCGCCAGCGCCGGGGTGGTTCGACCCACAAGGCTACCATCATGATTATCCACAATATCCAGCCGCTAAAACCGCGCCGTAAAGAACTCTGTTCGACCATGACGCCCGCTGAAATCCGCCTTTGGCAAGCCCCGCAACACAGCCAACTCGCCGGTCTGAAATTCAGACGCCAACCCAGTATTGGTCCGTTGATCGCCGATTTTTACTGCCCGACAGCCCATTTGGTGATTGAATTCGATGGTGCGGTTCACGATAGCGAAGCCGCTCAACAGCAAGACGCTGAACGGATGGCTTATCTGGTCAGCCTGGGCTTGCGAGTGTTATCACAACTCAGATTGGATTCCTATACGATTCATCCAAGGAGTAACGAGGATTAACCGATGACTACCTTAACGATTGAACATCTGCAAGTCAGCGACTTGCCACCAGAATGGGCGCAACGACTCCAAGCAGAGCCGGAGCAAACCGTGACCGTGCGCATCGATACGGAAGATCGGAAGCTGACTCAACCAGAACCTTCATTCACGACCGACGACCCGGCTTTTGGCATCTGGCGAGATTACGACGCAGCCACGGATGTCGCTGCGTTTGTAAGACGCCTACGCGCTCCTCGTTACCGCCGTAACGGTTCGCGTAATCCAGGCTGAACCATGCTTATCGACACCGATGTACTGATTTGGCATTTACGCGGTTATCCCAAAGCCACGCAACGTCTGGATCAACCTTCCAAGCTGACTTTATCGGCAGTCACCTACATGGAATTGCTACAGGGGATGCGCAATCGTACTGAGCTACAGGCTTTGCAAAAAAGCCTTGCCTTGCGGAAAGCCGAACGCTTACCCCTGACACCGGCCATTACCGAACGCGCCATCGTTTTAATGGAACAGTTAGGGCTGTCTCATGGCTTACAATTGGGTGACGCCTTGATTGCTGCCACCGGATTGGAATATCAACTGACCCTCCTAACCGCGAATACCAAGCATTTTAGTGCGGTTGATGGTCTTCAACTCGAACGCTTTGAACCGGGAGAACCCCCGCGGTAGACACGCTTTTCTTTCAGTCTGTTGCTTCAAAAAGTAAGGAAAGTTGTTCATACCGACTCTCAACCCTCATGACTACCCCGCCCGTACCGCCTCCTTGGCCCCGCTGGATCGCTGACTTGCACCGCCTGCTCGGCATTCGCCCACAATTCATCCTCTCCGGGCCGATCCGCGACCTGTTCCTGACCCCGCTTGACGGGCAAACCGTCCTGTTGCCGATCCTGGACTGTCTCTGGGAAGCGCTGGCGATTCACGGCTATCAATTTCTGCTGGTGTATGACCGCATTGACGGAATGCGCATCCATCCCCATACCCCCGCTGCCTGCCAACTCGCCAGCCGCATTCTCAATAGCGAATTCAACCAGGGCGACCCGATTCCGATCAGTCTCAACCGCCTGCCCACCGTCCTGCGCGCCTTGATCACCGCCAACGTCCGCGCCGCTGCCGTGATTGATTACGCCTCACGAGTACCGGTCAGCGTTCAGCAACTCACCGAAGCCGAACACGAATTCTTCACCGCCTGCGAAAAACTCGCTTACGTCGCCCATCCGATCATCGCCGCGCCGGACCGCACTCCCCGGTTCAACCCACTGCTCTGGCTGTGCCACCGCGAGAACGATCTGCCGTCCTGGTTCACTCTCGACAACGAGGCCGTCCACCGCCTGACCCTCCCCGCCCCCGACTTCGACGCGCGCCGCCATGCGGCGGAATTGCTGGCGTCGTCCTTCGCCGACCACGCCCAGGCCCCCGCCGAACACCATCGCCAATTCGCCAACAGCTTCGCCCAACTCACCGAAGGACTCAGCCTGCACAGCCTGTTTGCCATCGCCCAACTGGCCGAAGCGCAACGCCTGCCGCTGGCCGACATCGGCGACGCCGTGCGCTGTTTCCAGGTCGGCGAACTGGACAACCCCTGGAAAAAAGCCTACCTGCGCGAACGCATCCAGAACGCCGCCGAAATCATCGGCCAGCGGGTCAAGGGCCAGCAACCGGCGATCATCAAAACTGTGGATATCCTCATGCGCTCGGTGATGGGGCTGACCGGCGCACACACCGCCGCGATCTCCAGCCGCCCGCGTGGCACGCTGTTCTTCGCCGGCCCCACTGGGGTGGGCAAAACCGAACTGGCCCGCGCCCTGACCGCCCTGCTGTTCGGCGATGAACGCGCCTACATCCGTTTCGACATGAGCGAATTCGCCGCCGAACACGCTGATGCCCGCCTGCTCGGCGCGCCGCCCGGCTATGTCGGCTACGACGCCGGCGGCGAACTGACCAACGCCGTTCGCGCCCGCCCGTTCAGCGTGGTGCTGTTTGACGAAATCGAAAAAGCCCACCCGCGCATCCTCGACAAGTTCCTGCAAATCCTCGAAGACGGACGCTTGACCGACGGGCGCGGCGACACCGTGTACTTCTCCGAAGCGATCCTGATTTTCACCTCCAATCTCGGCATCACCGTGGAAGACGAGACCGGTCAGCGCCGCCTGCGCGTCCAGCCCGGCCAACCCTACGAACAGGTCGAGCGCCAGGTGCGCGCCGCGATCAGCGACTACTTCAAATTCACCCTGGGCCGCCCGGAAATCCTTAACCGCATCGGCGACAATATCGTGGTGTTCGACTTCATCCAGCCGGCCATCGCCGAACAGATTTTCACCGGAATGCTCGAACACATCACCCGGCGCATCGCCGACGAACACGATTTGACCCTGTGCATTTCCGAACCGGTGCGACAGCAACTACTGGCCTGGTGTACCGAGGACTTGAGCGACGGCGGGCGCGGCATCGGCAACCGGCTGGAAACCACCTTCGTCAATCCCCTGGCCCGCGCCCTGTTCCACCTCGCCGACGATCCACCGCGTCAACAAATCACGGTGACGGCGGTGCGTCTGGAAGACCATATCTACCGCGTGGAGTTGGCCTGACATGAGCGGCCCCAAGTGCTATCGCTACACCGTCGATCCCGCCCGGTTGGAAGCCGAACGCCAGCGTCGGGAACGGGACGAGTGCCAACAGGCCATCGACCAAACCCGTGCGGCCTGGTCCGCCCTGCCGCAAACCTTGGCCGATCTCCAGCACCGCTATCCCGCTGAACCCCTGACCCTCGACTTGACCCCGCCCGCGCCGCCGATGGACGATGCCC
>JBAQIQ010000256.1:0-35027 GCA_049288935.1 Candidatus Competibacteraceae bacterium | reverse complement strand
CAATAATGTCAGCGATCTTGCGACTGCTCTGGTGAATGGCGTTCATAGCGACAGTGGCCTGCTCCACCACCTGCCCGCCCTGCTCGGCCTGCATTCGCGCCGCCCCAGCCAATTGATTGGCTTGACCAGTGCTATTAGCGTTGTTTTTAACTGTAGAATTTAATTCTTCTACCGAAGTAGCCGTTTCTTCCAAAGAAGCGGCTTGTCGTTCAGTTCGCGCCGCTAACTCGGTGCTGCTTTGAGCGATTTCGGAAGTCGTTCGTAACACGGCTTCTGTGCTGCTCTGCACATTGCTGACAATTTTTTTCAATTGCGTGGCCATGGTTTGCGTAGCCAACAATAATTGTCCCGTTTCGTCCCGGGAAGTCGCCGTGACAGTGACCGTCAGATCGCCTTCGGCAATGCGTTGCATAGCGCTCTCCACTTGGCGGAGTGGCGCGGTAATCCGGCGCACGATCTCGATAATCACCAGTAATATAATAATAAATGCGATCCCAAGCGCCACTTGGCTATTGAATAAAATCCGCCGGATATCTGGCATAAATTCAGCGTCAGGAATCATGATGCCATAGAGAAAACCATTACTGGTCGTCGAGTAATAAACATAGTAGGACGCATTTTGAAGACTAACTTGGGTTCGGCTAACTTCACTATCCTCTTCCTTTAAAGAAACTAACCATTGAATATCGGTTTTCTGCTTGAGCTTCATATTTGGATCCGGGGTATACATAACGATTAAGCCCGAGGCTTTATCGATCATAAAAGACTCCATCCCTGGGGTAATGCGATTTTTGCTTAGATCGTTGAGCATTCCATCCAATGCCCAGTCTACTGTAGATATGCCCTTTATTTTTCCTTCTAAATCATGGATGAAAGCATCAACCGTAATCATTGTCAACTTGGCAACTTCATCATAGTAAGGCGAAGTCCAATAAACAGCTTGATCGCGTTTGCGGCTGCGATCCCAGTTTTCAGGCAACGCCAATTTATACCAATCCTGTTTCAGGTAATTGTAATCGGGTTTGCTATAATCCCAAGTGAATTGTAGTTTACCGCCATCCCGATAAATGTAAGGCCCGTAAAGATCCCGGTTTGGATCGAAGGCTTTAGGTTCGAACCAGAAACCGCCGCCGACCGCTTCTGGAATACTGTCGAACATGGTTGTTAACAATTGCTTTACCGTGGGCTCTATATCAAAGTTTTCTGGCAAAGATTTCTTGAGTGAATGCAATGCACTGGCGGCAGAGCCAATATCACGGGCGCTTAATTCCATTTTACCGATAAACCGATTGACTGTTTCAGTGTTCTTAAGAAATAGTCCATTGATTTCACTGCTGCGTAGACTTTCAAAAAATCCGGTAACCTGACGACTGAAAAGCACCACCAATAAAAAAATCAGGAGCCCAGCGCCGGTAAAAAATAAGGCCAGTTTATTGCGGATCGAAAACATTAAAATTCTCCTCCTCGAAAGCTGTCATTTCTTTAATATTCTTAGTGGACGAAAATTGTTCACTGTAGTTGTCAACTAAAAATTCACGATGTTACATAATTACCATTTAAGGAAAATCAGTTTTTAACGATAACAAATATTCAATTTAAAAGTCTACACAACGCTTATTTCCTCCTGTAAATTTTTCTGTGATCCGAACGACAGGGTGAGCAGCTAAAGCGAAAATATTTTTTATGATCAATAATTTATATGATGATGACGCCTTAGCTGCACGTGGCCAGCCCTCGCCATCACAGGAAAATCTACAAGGCCAAAAACTTGATAGTCGCGCATTCAGGCAATAGGCTTTGTCGGAAATGACTGCGAAGCTGGGACCGCATCTGGCGCAGAGTCGGGCAACGTCTCTGCCGGCTCGCCTGCCACTGCCCACAAGTAGAGCGATGCCACCGTCCCATAGGGCGCGTAGCGCTCTCGATAATCCATAAACTGGGCCTTGCTTAGAGTCTCCAAGCCATACAGCCGCTTCATGCCACGCCGAATGGCTTGATCTCCCCAGCTCACCACATCGGGCCGACCCAAGGCGAAGATCAGCAACATTTCCGCTGTCCACACTCCCACTCCCGGCAGCGACGATAAGGTTTGGATTACCGCTGCATCCGGCAGTGCGTAGAGCGCAGGCAAATCCAGACCGCCACTGGCAACTTCATGGCCAAGGTGCTGAATCCAGACCGCCTTGCGCTGCGACAGCCCGCAGGACTTAAGATCGGTCAACGATTGTTGCGTAATACGCAGCGGCGAGAAATCGCCCAGCAATGCCTGCAACCGCCGCCATACGGTCGCTGCCGCTGCGTTAGAGATTTGCTGCGCCACAATGCTTTTGATCAGCGCGGTCAGCAAATCAGGAATCACTGCGCGCTCAATTCGGCCCATCCGGTCGATCACCGCGCCCAACAGCGGATCGTGATTTTGCAGATGGTCGATTTCCATCGCACCGTATTCAAAATGACCGCTGGCATGTTGCTCCATCGAGATCGCGCGCCTCATTAAAAAGCTTGAAGCTATCGGCTAACCGGCCCTCTGTCCCGCCGCATTCGCGCCCAGCGAAACACCAGAAGGCCATCGTTCGGACGGACACCCTTGCCCCACCCTCCTGGGGCTTTAATACTTGATCGAACAGCCGTAAGACCGGGGCGCTGATCGGCTGACCTGCCACCCGTTCCCGCAAGGCGACGCGCACATACTGCGTGGCTTGGGGAGTATCCGCCGGGTTGGTCATGGTAATACTATCGACGCCACCCATGTAAACCAGTTGCCCCGCTTCATTGATGAGATACAGATGAGGGGTGGTTTTAGCCCGGCCAGCGCGACCGATCTGACCTTCAGGATCTAACAGGACGGCGTGGGAGAGTCAGACGCAGCCATCGGCCCCAGGTTACAGGCAGCGGAGGTTAGCGACTCCAGCAACCCTTTTACGGAGAGATCGCCAGGAAGCCGTAGCGCGGGCGCTGGAACGGTGACAATACGCTGGTGACCGGTCCCAGCGCTTTAGCATGGATGCCCACCCCTTGAAACAGGCGACTTTGCCGTTCTGCTTCCGCTTCGCCCTGGTTGATGATCAGCAAGCACCCGCCCGGCGCCAGCAAATTCCAGGCGTGGTCGAGCAGGCGCTGCGGCATCAGGAACCGGTCTGGCAAACCCCATGCCCGCAGTGGCGCAGCGTGGAGAAACGGCAAAAACCAAGTGATGAAACCGTAAACCCCTTGGATATCCAGCAGATTTCCGGCGAGATACCGGCAGCCGGGCAGACCACGGGCGACAAACTCACCGTGAGCGCGGCGGGTGGTCATCGTCCAGTAGCGACGATGGGCGTCCAGCTCCACTCCATCCCAGGGGCTGCCGGACCAGGCGTGCAGCCCAGGCAGGTAACCGCCATTTTTGCACCCGATGTCCAAGGACGGCATGAGGTCCGGCGGCGAGCCAGCGTAACGATCCAGCACGTCCAGAACATACAGACTTTCCCGAAAACCCTGCACATCGCACACCCGCTCCCAGCCGCTCAGATCATAGCGGGACGCCAGCGCCTCAGCCGCTGAGCGCACCGCGGGCGGCAAGGTTCGCAGCAGGGCCGGCAGGGTACGGGGCCGACGGATGACGGGTGGCGACCAGGTCAACATTTGACGCAGCCGCCAAGCCAGCCAGCGGCCTGATTCACCGTCGTTCAGCAGTGAAGAGCAGTTCGCCACCGAATGAACGCCTCTCAGCCGTGAAAAGCCCCGGACGACGCCAGATAGGCCAGTTCCTCGGGCGTACTGGCTCGCCCCAGAATCACGTTCCGGTGTGGGAAGCGGCCAAAGCGGCGAATCAAATCACGGTGATGGTGAGCGAAGCGCAAGCTCTCTTCCAACCCGGGCTGTTGGTACAACTGCACCGAGCGTTCCTGGTCAGCCAGCGCTTCACTGTGCATGAAGGGCAGGTAGAGAAACTGCCGCTGTTCGGGCGGCAGGGACTGATCGAAACCGAGGGCGATGGCGCGATCCGCCACCATCCGTGCGGTGGCTTCGGTAGCGAAGCTTTCGGGTTGGCCTCGAAATAGATTCAGCGGAAATTGATCGAGGACAACCGTCAGCGCCAGTGCGCCAACGGGGGTGGCTTCCCAGTCCGATAACGAGCCAGCCGCCGCCGCTTGGTAAGTCGGCAAAAAACGCCCCCGCAAGGCGTCGTCAAAATCCGGGGTCGCGGCAAACCACAGCGGCTGAACACTGGGCGTGAACCAGAAATCTACAACTTCGGCGGGAGAGGCAAGGACAGCGGAGGACATGGGGTGGTCTCTCTTTCAGGCAGACTGACTCATTTTATCGCATCGTTACTCGCGGACTGCGGGTGATGAAAGCCGTCTCCCCAACAATCCCATAGACCATCATTCACTGGCCCCAGGGGTAACGCGCCGCTTCAACGACATCTTGACATAGCCCATGACCGGAGACGGCTCCGGTGCTGTCGGCTCTGAGGATACAGGTGATTTCAATCGGGGCGCCCTGGCCAATGCCTGCTGTTCGGGGGTCACTTCCCCAGCCGGTTGCCCGGTCAGATCGTAACGCGGGCCGCCGCGCTTCAGCGCTTTCCGGTAGGCCGGGGCGCCGATGTAAAATTTGATGGCCCGCCGAACCTGCGTGCGGGTTACATCAGCTAGAGCAGGATGCTGACCAACCAGCGCTAGCAACTCCCCACCCAAGCCGATTTTCAGTGGCTTGGAAGCCAACCGATTGAAGCAATCCGGGAAGGCCTCGCACAATCGGTCAATAATTGGGTTCACGTCGTAAGACATTCGCGCCTCTCGCTTTAGAACAGAATTGTCTAGTATTCCACTGTTACTCCTGTTTTGCATCGGCGGAATTGATCCTTGATTTTATCGGTCATCGAAAACCCAAATATGGCGTATACTCAATTTAATTGACAACTATCACATATTGCACTGAATCCCTCATGCTGATCATCAGAAAAGAGCAGATGGAGATTCTCGCCGCTGCCAACGGGCGATGCTTCGAGAATCGCCTGCTGGCCGAACTCGAAATCCTGTTCCCCAGCGAAACCGCCCGCCTCAGCGAACATGCTGACGGTCGTGAAAACCTGCGTCGCCTGGTCCGCAAGGGGTTTGACCGGGCCGACTCTTATGGCATCGAAAACGAAGACGATTACGCCGTCTTCGTTGCGTTGATGCTGTTCAATCAGCGGCCCGATCTAAACGATAAGCGAGAGCGGGCCGAACTGCTGACCTGGTCGCGGGCGCTGCTCGAACGGCCGACGACCCCTGGCCATGTCAAAATGGCGCTGATCGAATACCGATTGCAACAGATGGCCCCCGGCAATCCAAAGGCCGCGCAGTTGTGCGCCATCATTGACGCCTTGCGGGAACGCTTCTAATGCCGGATTTTCTCCAGAAAGCCAAAAACGCCCTTCAGGCGATCAAGGATCGTCTGGCCAACAAGTCGACCAAGAAAAAGGACTCACCGATCCAAAAATGCGCAGATAAGAACAAAGATGAGCAATTGGGCTCAGCAGTGGTCATTGTCAGTCGCGAAGATAAACACGAAGGTATTTCCGGCGTGCAGGTGGTGCTGGAAGGCCCGACTCCTGGCAGCGCCGACACCAATGACATCGGCTTTGCCCAGTTCGACGACCGCAAGCCAGGCCCCTACACCTACAAAGCTCATTTCCCGAGTGGCAAATTCCAGCCCTACAACATCGATGGCAAGGGTCAATATGTACCCATCGTCGAGGGCTCGTTAGCCGTTCCTGGGGGCGGAGTCGCCATCGATGAAATCAAAGCCTATCCGACCGGCGATCTCCGTGTTGAAGTGGTCGATGAAACGGGCAAAGCGGTGCCTTTGGTGGATGTTAAGAGCCTCTATACCGATCCGCTGTCGCCGCAGTCGCTGAGCGAGAAAAACCAGAATAATCATACCTTCAAACGGGTCAAGTGTGGCAACTACACCGTGTCGGCGTCGGTTCCCGACACCCTGTATGCTGAGGGGATTGCCACCAAGACCGCTGTCAATGTTCCTGAAGGCGGCGTCGGTCAGGCCAGGATCGTCGTCAACCTGCTCAATATCGTCGAGCCGCATATCGACGCTGACCGCAATGAACTGTGGTTCGAACCCAAGGCCCCGGATGCTGCTGCTCCGCCGCCGCCGCCGCATCTGGCCAAGGCCGACCCCGCTGCGCCCGCTGAGGAAGAGAAACCGGTCAAATTGCATTTGCGCTATACCGAGACCCGGCCAGAAAAACCCTTCAAGGACGACGGCGTCCTGCAATTCAGCAATGGTAATGTGACCGTCTTCACCGATGCCGAATGCAAGACGCCGCTGGTGCTGGAGGGCGGCCGCTCGGCGCAGATTAAAAATGCCGACCTGAAAAAAGGGCTGGACCTGTACCTCAAAGGGGTGGCCGCGGGCGCGGTCACTGCGACTCTGACGCTGAAATCGCCGGCAGACACCGCCATCCGGGTGCGCGGTCCAGCCCAGCAGGCGCTGACCGTCAAGGCCAGCAATGTGGTCGAGCCGCGCCTGGAAGTCGAGTACAAGGTCGTGCTGCTGGACCGCAAATTGTCCGATCACCAAGAAGCCAGCGAAAAGAAAATCACCGCCGAACCGACCTATATTCTGGTCAGCGCCCAGCAGCGCCAGGCCAATCCCAAGTACACCAAAGGGGCGCTGCTCAAGGCGGCGCCGGCCAATATCCAAGTGTTCACCGATGAAAAATGCGAGGACAAGGACAAACTCGACCTGAGCCAGCCGATCCCCAACGACAAACTGTTCGGCGGCGCGCCCTGGAAACTGTATCTCAAGGGGAAAACCAAGGGTAAATTCACCCTGTCGCTGGAACTGGAAGACCCCGGCCACCCGAAAATCCGCAAGCTGGGGCCGGTCAAGATCGAGATGGGCGCGGTCGAGCTGGAAATGAAACTCCACTGGCACGATGTCGCGGCAGTCAAGGCCCTCCAGGTCGATCCCGACACCGATCCAGTGGATACCTATTACACCAATTTGAAAGACAAGGCGTTGCCTGACCAAAAAGCCATGACCGACGAGGAAAAGGTCAAGACTGGCCGGCTGCTGCACGCCCAGAAAGACAATCATAATGGTCGCGCTAAACTGGTCGTGCAGAAGCTCGACGCCAGTCAATGGCCGGACGGCACGGACGATTACCAAATATTCATCAATCGCACGAACACCAGCGGCGCGGTGGAACTTTGGGACAAGGATTGGGAAGGCAGCGCAGTGAATTTCCCGGTTGGGCCGGTCACGGTCAAGGACCTCAAGGCGGCTGAAAAAATCTACTGGGTCGAAGGCAAGGCGGTGACCAAGGACTTCCGTCAGGTGGTGCTGGATCTAACCCTGGACCGACCTGACAAGGATGCGCCGGCCAAGAGTCCCAAGCGCAATGCCGACTGGGCGCGCTTCACCGTGGTGCAGATCAAGGAGCTCAAGATTGATTACACAGCGACGCCCGGACAGGCCATAGCCTGGGATGAGGCGCAGAAGCGTTTTTACATCAACCTCAAGGCGGACCCGGATGGGCGTAAGATCACCATCGGCGCGCAACTCGGCGAAAAATTGAAAGATGTGGTAATCCATCTGATGCTGGCGCCGGACAAGGACAACATGAAAGCGGCCAACTGGGGCATCGATCTGCCCAACGCCGCCGTCGTGACCGGCGGAGCAACTCTGACCTGGAAATGGAAGGACATCGACGCCGCTGTCAAGCACAAGGACAAGGCCGACCGCAAGGATTTGCTGCACCTATCAGCAAAGACCGACGCGGATGGCTACGCCAAGCTGGAATTAACCCTGTCACGTTTCGGCGGCGACAAATTCCGGCCGGGCGCTTACATCGAGCAGGACCCGCACCTGGCCAAATACATCCACGGCCATACCGATCTGGAGAAGAAAAAACCGACGCTCTACAAAGACCCCCTCCAGGTCTGGCGCCGGTTCTGGTATCAGATCGTCAAGGTTGAAGGCATTAACGCGCCGGGCTTCGGTCCAGCGGTAGGGCAGTACGAGCGGGTGAAGGCGGATATGCAAAACGCCGGCAATCTCGACGTCTCCCGTGCGACGGTCAACGGCTTTAATCCGCAAGCGATTTATCCCATGTATATGGTGCGTCTTAACGGCGGCGGCGGCGATGCGCTGGTGGTTTCGGACACCAACAAGGCGCAATTTTTCGCTGGCTTCACGGCGGAAGCGGATAAACCGATCAAAGTGCCCATCCTGGTCTGTGATGCGCAGTGGGATGCGGGCGGCAATAGCGCGGCGGTCACGGTGAGCAATATCCCGGCGAGCAGCTTTCCCCGCGATGTGGCCACCAGCAAGCTGGTGTTGAATCCGCCACTGCAAGGCGGCGACTTGCTGGTCAGCGGCGACTGGATCGCGGCGGAGTGGGATGCGGCCGCCAATGCCGGCGCTGGCGGCTGGGTTAATCCGCGCAACGGCAATCTTAGCAACGCCGATTTGACCATCAATCAAGCCCGTAACAGTTTGCAAAAAGTCACCGTTAACCTGCCTGCCGGTGTCGGACCGACTACGGCGCAGACCAAGGTCTGGATTCAGAATCTGGTGGTGCAAGGCGCTAATGGCCCCTATTTAGGCGAATCGTTCAACCAACGGATTCTGGCGGTCTACGAGTCAACCACCCAGTTGCAGATAGATGATTTTCAAAACACCATCGTGCATGAATTGGGTCATGCCTTTCACCAGGTGCTGCCCGGCGCGCCGGCGACGGGTATCCCGCCGCATCCGATCCAGGTCAATGTGGGTCAGGGCAACCACTGCCGCCAGGAAACCGATAAGTGCGTAATGTACGATTCCGGCCCGATTGTCGGCTCGCATAATCGCTACTGCGACATCTGCCATCCTTATCTGTTAGTGCAGGATATGTCGAATATTGTATGAGCCTCCACCGCAAAATTAAGCTCAGCAGCCTGTTGCTGGCGCTGGTGATCCAGGCCGGGCAAACAGCGGTCGGTTCAGACCCAGGAGTACAGACCATGAATGAAGCGCAGCGCCGGGCGGCGCAGTTGCTAACGCTGCCAGATCACGATTATTTTGCCTTCGACGAACAACGCACGCTGGCCACCCAATTGCGGTTGGCGGAATTGTTCAACGCGGGCGCCCTGCCGCTGACCGCGACGCCTGAAGTCCCCCAGTTTGCTGCGCTCGGCGCGCCGCGCCAACTCGACCTCAACCGTCACTCGGAACTGCCCATGCTGGTTGCGTTGCGCTACACCGGTCAGCGCGAATGGGAAGTCCACCACCAACAGAATATCTGGTTGCTGGCGGTCGAACTGAACAGCGGCGCGGCGCACATCGGTCGGCTGTTCAATGCGGGCAAGCGCGAGCTGACGCCGAAACCCTCGAAGAGTGGCAACCCGCCTGATTCAATCGACGCTGAGGCGATTTACACCAGTGTCGAGCGCATCGATCTGCGCCGCGCCATCGCCCGCGACTGGCCACCGGGACGGCTGGCCGTGACGGTGATTTTCTACGATTGGAAATCGAACACCGCAGTGGTGGAATTGCAGGGCGAGGGCAATGCAGCGAAGCCACTCCCGCTAGGCCAGCCCTCGCCTTTCCTGACCCCCATCGACCCGTCCCTGGCCCCGGCAATGGCTGATGGCGCTGCCTTCGCGATAAAATCGGGCGCTGGCCGGGCGGCAGCCCCCGCCCTGGCTTTCGATCTGCCGCGTGATCACCAGTTGCTCATCATGGACCGCGAGAAACGGGCGCTGCTACTGAAAGCAACATTGCTGCTACTACAACTGGATGACAATCGGCCGCTCCTGATCGACGTGCTGACACCGGCCAATTTGCTAAAGTCGCCAAGTGGCGAGTCACGCCTGCGGGGCGCTGTACAGCTTGACCTAAGGGCTGCGACCGAGCGTACTTTGACAGGCGCTTATCAGGTTTATCTGTTGGCCGGCGACCGGGTTATTGGCCCGCAGTCTCTTGTTTTGGAGTAGCCGGTCGTCCTGCAAAGGCTTAACAGGGACTCCAGGCCGCTGAGACGCCGTTTACCCTGGCAGGCTCAGCTCAGTCAACGCCACGGCGCGGGAATGAACTCCGTCTCCCCCGGAATCGGCGCAAACCGCCCCTCCGCCCAATCGATCTTGGCCGCTTCGATGCGCTCCCGTGTGCGAGCCACGAAATTCCAGTAAATCAACCGCTGGCCGTCCAGCGGCGCACCGCCCAGCAACATCAGCCGGGCCGGCGTTCGCGCCTTCAGACGCACTGCCTGGTTCGGCGTCAGCACCGCCAGTTGCCCGGTTTCCAGCGGACAGTCCTGCACCGTCAATGACCCTTCGGTCAAATAAACACCGCGCTCCGGGTAATCCGGCGGCAGCTCCAGCATCGCGCCGGCCGCCAGCGCAACATCGGCCTGGAAGGTCGGCGAATAGGTGATCACCGGCGATGCAAGGCCGAACGCCGCGCCGATCAGCAGTCGCACTGACACGCCCTCGGCGGTCAATGCGGGTAATGCTTCCGCTGGATAGTGGTGAAACGCCGGCGCCATTTCCTCCTGTTCAGCCGGCAACGCCAGCCAGACTTGGATGCCCTGTACGGCAATTTGCCGGGTTCGGATATCGGCAGGCATCCGTTCCGAATGGACAATGCCGCGTCCAGCCGCCATCAGGTTGACCGCGCCCGGTTCGATGCGCTGAACCCAACCCAGACTGTCACGATGCATCATCGCGCCGGAGTACAAATAGGTCACGGTGGCCAACCCGATATGCGGATGCGGACGCACGTCGCCCGCCGTTCCCTCACGGGCGAAGCAGGCGGGACCCATATGATCGAAAAATACAAAGGGGCCGACCGATTGAACCTCGGTCGCTGGCAGGAGCCTCTGGACAGGAAAACCGACATCGCTGGCCTTCGGCAAAATCAGGTGTTGAATGGCGTTCATTGTATGCTCCGCGAATTACGCCCCAGCGCTTCGCTGCTCAGGCGGGGTCTCAATCAGTTGAAGGTTGCGATGTTCGGACAGCGCACCCTGCCGCCGTGTTCAGAAACAGTGATCCCCATCCTGAATGTTTGGCCAGCAATCGCGAAAATTCGCAGGGCGGATTCGACCATCAGCCCGTCACCCGCCTTTGGGGAGACCAACCACCTTATTCGCCGTCGGCAAGCCGATCATCGATCGCGACTCGAAAAACCAATATCGGCCTGCTGATGCTCCAATATAACGGCGGTGGCCACGAAAACGCCGGCGCCTGTCAAATCGATAACGATAAAGCCGAAGCGGTGTTAGTGGAGTTGATCGCCCGCATCAATCGGGACGGCTAAACGGGTTCACGAAACTTTCATCGTAACGTCACCCTGCCTTCGTGCGAAGCGTGCGATAAATGTGCGCTTTTGGGAGGGCGTGATCCCGCGCCCGTCGAATCCAACGAAGATCGAGGAGGGCGTTCGATGCGTATTAGGTTTGGTGGTCTCAGCGCGGCAATGGCGTTCGCCGCGTTCTCGGCGATGGCGATGGCGGCCAATGCCGACGACAGCAATGGGTGCGATGAAGGTTGGGAGGGTTACGAAAATCATAGCCGCAAAAATAGTTCCAGCGTGCAATTGGGTCCTCGGCCGTTTTATCTGGTGCGGGGCATGGATGAGGGCTCGCTCAAGGACCGGTTGTTGAAGTGCGAAAACGGTCCTTTTCGGCGATCCGATTTTTCCATCGCCCATCGCGGCGCGGCGATGCAGTTCCCGGAACACACCCAGGAATCCTACGAAGCGGGGGCGCGGATGGGTGCGGGTATCGTGGAGTGTGACGTGACCTTCACCAAGGACGGGGAGTTGGTCTGCCGCCACAGCGAATGCGATCTGCACACGACGACCAATATCGTCGCCACCGGGTTGAACGCGAAATGCTCGACGCCGTGGAGCGGGCCGGGTTCCAGCCCCAAATGTTGCACCAGCGATCTGACGCTCGACGAATACAAAACTCTCAAGGGCAAGATGGACGCGAGCAACCCCAAGGCCGATACCGCCGATGGGTATCTGGGCGGCACGGCAAGCTGGCGTACCGATCTCTACACCGGGCGCGGCGCCTTGCTCTCCTTCAAGGAGAGCATTCAGCTCAACAAGGAACTCGGCGTCAAGCACACGCCGGAACTGAAGGGAGGCAACGCGGGCCGAATCAATTCCATATTCGGCAGCCAGGCCAAATACGCGCAGAAAATGATCGATGAATTGAAAGCGGGCGACGTCAATCCGAAAGATGTCTGGGTGCAGTCGTTCAACGTCGATGACATTCTATATTGGGTTCAAAACGAGCCCAGGTTCGGCAAACAGGCGGTTTATCTGGACAGCGCCGACCCGACCGCGAATCCGCCCATTCCCCGTCAGTCCTCGGACGAACTGAAGAAGCTGAAGAGCCAGGGGGTGCGGATTATCGCCCCGCCGATGTGGGCGCTGCTGGCGGTGAACAGTGCCAACGAAGTGGTTCCTTCCGAGTACGCGGCGGACATCAAGAAGGCGGGGCTGGACATCATCACCTGGACCTTCGAGCGCGCCGATCTGCGCCAGGGGGCCGCGAAAGGCGGCTGGTACTACCTGTTTGACGCGCAGGGCAAGGCGATCATGAAAGACAGCGATATGTACAAGGCGCTGGACGTGCTGGCTCGTCAGGTCGGCATTCTAGGCATCTTCTCCGATTGGCCGGCGACGGTGACCTACTACGCCAACTGCATGGGTCTGAAGTAGGGGTGTCCCAAGGGCGGGTTACGCTTCGCCAACCCGCCCTTGGGGGAGATCAAGGAACCGGCGGGTTACGCTTCGCTAACCCGCGCTACGCGGAAAGCCCGATTGATTACCCGGCCTTGCCAGATCAGGTACACTGCCGGAATTACCACAAGAGTCAACAAGGTGGCGCTGACAATGCCGCCAATCATTGGCGCAGCGATCCGTTGCATCACCTCTGACCCGGCGCCAATCCCGTACATGATTGGCAACAGGCCCACAATGATCGTCGCAACGGTCATCATCTTGGGCCGCAGCCGCAGCAAGGCTCCCTCGATCACCGCCTCACGTAATTCAGCCAAGGTCACATTCCGCCCTTCCGCCAGCGCTGCTTGCCGTCGCCGACACAGCGCCTGATCCAGATAGACCAACATAATAACCCCGGTTTCCGCTGCGACGCCGGCCAAGGCGATAAATCCCACCCCGACCGCCACCGACAGGTTGTAGTCCAGCCAATACAGTAACCAAATTCCGCCCAACAAAGCGAAGGGCAGCGTCCCCATAATCAGCACCGCCTCGCCCAAGCGGCCAAAGCTCAGGTACAGCAACAGAAAGATGATGGCCAGCGTCACCGGGGCAACCACCTGCAGTTTCGCCAGCGCCCGGGTCAAATATTCGTACTGGCCTGACCAGCGCAGCGAGTAGCCCGCCGACAATTTGACCTGTTCCGCGACGGCTCGTTGCGCCTCGGCAATGAACGAACCGATATCACGACCCTGAATATCCACAAAAGTAATGCCGATCAGCCGCGCATTCTCACTTTGCAACATGGCCGGCCCGTCAACGATATTCAACTCAGCCACTTGCCCCAACGGCACAGCAATCCCGGTGGGCGTCACGATGGGCAGGTTACGCAGTTGCTCTAGCGAGTCGCGCATCGCCTGCGGGTAGCGCAAATTCACCGGGTAGCGCTCCAGCCCCTCTACCGTTTCGGTCACGTTCATCCCGCCAACCGCAGTGTTGATGATCTCCTGCACGTCGCTAACGTTTAAACCTAGCCGGGCTGCCGCCAGCCGATCAATGGCAATATCGACATAGCGCCCACCCGCCGCCCGTTCGGAAAAAACCGAGGCGGCGCCGGGAATCGTGCGAATCACCGACTCCAACTGTTCGCCGACCTGCTGGATGACAATCGGATCGCTGCCGGCCACCTTGATGCCCAGGGGCGTCTTGATGCCGGTGGCCAGCATGTTGATTCGGTTCTTGATCGGCATCACCCAGGCATTGCTGAGGCCGGGCAATTTAACGATACGATCCAGTTCGGCGATCAAACCTCCGGTGGTCACGCCGGGCCGCCATTCAGCACGCGGTTTCAACTGAATCGCCGTTTCAATCATGCTCAACGGCGCCGGATCAGTCGCTGTCTCGGCCCGACCCACCTTGCCAAACACCCGTTGCACCTCCGGTAACGTGCGGATCAGTTTGTCGGTCTGCTGCATAATTTCCACCGCCTTGCCGATGGACACGGCGGGAAAGGTGGTCGGCATGTAGAGCAAATCACCTTCATCCAGATCGGGCATGAACTCCACGCCCAGTCGTTGCAGGGGCCACCACGCGGTCAGGGTCAGCACCGCCGCCAGTAATACGACCGGCCAGGGATGACGCAGCACCAGATTGACAAAGGGCCGATAGCCAGCCATCAGCAGGCGATTCAGCGGGTTGCGCTCTTCCGGCAGGATGCGTCCGCGCACCAGCCAGCCCATCAGCACGGGAACGAGGGTAATGGCCAGTCCGGCGGAAACCGCCATGGCGTAGGTTTTAGTGTAAGCCAGCGGCGCGAACAGCCGCCCTTCCTGCGCTTCCAGGGCGAATACCGGCAGGAAACTGGCGGTCACCACCAGCAGCGAGAAAAACAGCGGCGGCCCCACTTCGCAGGCGGCCTGCTGCACAATGCGCCAGCGTTCGGCCTCATCGCGGGGCGTCTGCTTCTCCAAATGCTTGTGCAGGTTCTCCACCATGACAATCGCCGCGTCCACCATGGTGCCAATCGCAATGGCGATACCGCCCAGCGAGAGAATATTGGCGTTAATGCCCTGCCAGCGCATGATGGCGAAGGCCGCCAGAATGCCAATCGGCAGGCTGATCAGGATGACCAGGGACGAGCGCAGGTGAAACAGGAATAGCGCGCAGACGATGACCACGACCACGAATTCCTCGACCAGCTTTTCACCAAGATTCTTCACCGCCCGGAGAATCAGGTCGGAGCGGTCATAGGTCGGCACAATCTCGACCCCTGTCGGCAGCCCACGTCGCAACTGTTCCAGCTTAATCTTCACCGCTTCAATCGTGGTCAGCGCATTCTCGCCGGCGCGCATGACAATAATACCGCCTACCACCTCCCCTTCCCCATCCAGTTCCGCCGCGCCGCGCCGCAGTTCCGGCCCCAGTCGAATATCCGCCACATCATCCAGCAAAATCGGCGTCCCCGCGCTGCTCACGCCCAGTGGCACGCGCTGTAAATCCTCGATCCGTTGCAAATAGCCGCGGGAGCGCACCATATACTCCGCTTCGGCCAGTTCAATGACGGCGCCGCCGACTTCCTGATTGGCATTCTGAATGGCCATCCGCGCTTGCGAAAGCGGCAGGTTATAGGCACGCAACCGGTTCGGGTCGAGCACCACCTGATACTGCTTGACCATGCCGCCCACCGTAGCGACCTCAGACACGCCATCGACGGATTGCAATTCGTATTTCAGAAACCAATCCTGCAAAGAGCGCAACTGCGCCAGGTCATGACGGCCACTGCGATCCACCAGCGCGTATTCGTAAACCCAGCCCACTCCGGTCGCGTCCGGCCCCAATGCCGGTTGCGCCTGCGGCGGCAGGCGGGGCGCAATCTGACTGAGATACTCCAGCACCCGCGAGCGCGCCCAGTACAAATCCGTGCCGTCGGCGAAAATCACGTAAACAAAGGAATCGCCAAAACCCGAATAGCCGCGCACCGTGACCGCGCCCGGCACAGCCAGCAGCGCGGTCGCCAGCGGATAGGTCACCTGGCTCTCCACCACCTGCGGCGCCTGACCAGGATAATTAGTCTTGACAATGACCTGCACATCGGACAGGTCCGGCAGGGCGTCCAGCGGGATATGGCGGGCGGACCACGCGCCCCAGCCGACCAGCAGCAGAGCCATCAACGTAACCAGTAACCGATTGTGGATCGACCAGCGAATGATGGCCGCGATCATGGCTGCGTCCTCGCGGAATCGACAGCGTCAATCTGATACCGCCCATCCTCGCCCTCGCTGATCCGAAAACGCATTTTGCGATCCGGCTTCAATCCCTCCAGCTTGACACCCTTGGCTACAGGGAAATCCATCGTCATCGTCGGCCAGTTCAGCTCCGGGATCGGTTCATGGGTCACATTCAACATTCGTGAGTCGGCCTTAACGGTGTTAATCACCGCCTCGGTCCAAATCTCCGGCTTGGGCGGAGCGGTCAGCCGTTGCAAGCTGGCGCGAAGGCTGCTCTCCGAATCCAGCAGGAACTGTGCTGAGGTCACCACCTGTTCTCCTTGCGCCAAGCCAGAGCGAATCTCCACTCGGTCGCCGGACTCGATGCCCACTGCCACCGGTCGCGCCACAAATCGGCCTGCACCGAGCGCCACGATAACCCGTTGTTCAACCCCGGTCGAAATTAGCGCCTCGCGGGGAATATTCAACACCTGAGCGCGAGGCGGGGCATGGAGGAGGATGTCAGCGAACATGTTGAATTTGAGCCGCTCGCCAGGATTGGGAAAGCGTAACCGGGCACGCAGCGCGCGAGTCTTGGCGTCGACATCGGGATAGATGTATTCCACCTTTCCCTCCCAGATCTCACCGGGGACGTAGGGCAATCGCACTTCCGCTTTTTGCCCGACCGCCAGCCAGTCAGCCTGTTGTTCGAACACCTCGATTTTGACCCAAACCGAGGACAAATCCGCCAGGGTCATCAGTTCCATTTCCGGGGTGACATACATGCCTTCACGGATATTGAGGGCTGAAACAATGCCATCCTGCCGGGCGTAAACCGCTGTCATCTGACTGACGCGCCGCTCTTTTTCGATGCGTTGAATCTGATTTTCCGGCACCCCCAGCGCCAGTAATCGGTCGCGGGCTGATGTTTTCAACGACTGCTGAATGCCCTCCAGCGCTTGTAAATATTCGCGCTGGGCATTGACCAAGTCCGGGGCGTAGACCTCCAGCAATAAGTCACCCTGTTTGACCCGCTCGCCCAGGGTGCGGACCTGGAGATTTTCCACCCAGCCGCTGGCGCGCAGGTGAACATGGCTCAGGGCGCGTTCGTCGTAGTCGATATAACCGACTGTCTCAATGCGTCGCGCCAGATGGCTACGCTCCACCGGTGCGGTCCGCACTCCCAAATTGTTGACGATTTCTGGGGCAATGGCGAACCCCGGGCCAGCGGACTCGCGCCCATCGCCATCGGCATAGACCGGAAGGTAATCCATACCCATATCGTCCTTGGCTGGCGTGTCGGAAAAAATAGTCGGGTTCATCGGATGGCGATATTTAATCGGCTTGCGCTCGGCACTATCGCTTGTTCCTCCCGCGTGGGGCCGGATTGCGGGGGGGAGCGTGATGTTGAGATGCGCCAACCAGGGTTGTAGACGGGGCGCCAGCAGTACGCCAGCGCCCAACAGCAGAAGAGCGATAACCATCGCCAGTAAAATTTTCATGCAAGGAGACCTCCCTGAAAAATCGCACGGAGCGGCGCGAAGCCGCCTTCTTGGAAAACGCACGACAACAGGGAACGCTAGAGACGCAGGATTAGGGAGCGTTGCGACGGCGGGGGACCCAGAGCCGTCAGGAAGGGCGGAGAAAAAGAGCTCTGGCCTAACCAGTCTGGCGGCAGCCATGCAGACACAGAGACCAGGGTTGACTTATTCGGCTCGCTGGCCGATGGCCAATACCCATTGAATCCGTCGGGATCATCGAGCGCTTGCAAACAGGGGCCAGTATGGCAGTTCCGGGGGGTGTCCGGCGTCACTGCTGTATCGTGGCAGCAACCGTGAGTATCCGGCGGCGCAGGATCGACATCGGTCAGCATGGGACAGGACGGGATACGAAACGCCAGCAATAAAACCAGCGCCAGTATTGTCAAGAGACCGCTGGGTTGCTGAGCGAAATGACGCCCGTCTGTTGTACTCAATGCCAAGCCTCCACTATCGCCCGCTTTTCTTGTTGGATTGTAGACGATGATTCAGGTTCCAATACCGGGGCGGTTGATCAGGAGTGGCCGGAGAGTCAGTAACCCAATCCCTTGGGTGCTAAAAGTGGCGCTGTGGTGTGCTGAAGCATTTGATGATGTTATAAGAATGGGGTTTTATTGTATACGGCAGGGAGGGAGCGGCCTGGAAAGCTGGCGATTTTTTAACCAGTTTAATGCTTCGTAACCAACTTCCGGTTTTTTAAGCTCGCCGAGTTGCCAAAACGAAAAGTTATCCACCGCTTTTGTGGATAACTCCTGTGGCCATTCCCTCGCTTCACACGATTTCACATCGCTTCTGGCGAATGTTTATGCCAAGCTTGACAAAAATAGAGACCTATACTAAGTATTGTCAACGTATATACGAGATGATAATCTATGAGTAAATCCAAAAAGCAAAAGTCCAATAAGGACAAGGATGAGGAAGTCAAGTTGGTCGTTCGAATCGAAGCAGGTTTGCGTGATGCATTCATTGAAGCCTGTCAGGATCTGGACACCACCGCTTCCAGGGAAGTGCGACGGTTTATCCGCGACTTTCTGGCGCGCTCGGGTCAGGACACCTGAGGTCTCGCGAATAACGCTCGGGGTCCGCAAGGACCAATTATTGATTCCTATCCGCTCTCCAGCGAGGTGCAACACCATGCTTCATCCCAACCCCGCTACCGCTGCCCAACAGCAAACCCGAGCTGCTCTTGAAGCTATGCGCGCCTATTTCATTGCGTCTGCTCAAGCTCAGCCCCGCCGGGAACGGCAACGGCTGGCCCAAGAATGGCTGTTGGCGGTACGCCAACTGCGGACCCCTTCCACGACTCAGTAGTCTCTTCCATATCGTAACCCTCGCCTCCAGGGGCGAGGCGCTTTCTGAACGCGCAACCCATCGCGGATGTACGGTATAGTGTCGCAATGACACCAGAAGAGCCCGCGACGAGAACCCACTATGCCGTTCGCTGATAAAGTCAAAGAGGCAGTCATTGGCAAGCCGCAAGACCTACTCCATTCGACCGCCCCCCCCCATCATCCCGATACCCGCCACAACATCGCCCTAGTCGCGTTTCTGGCCTGGGTCAGCCTCGGCGCGGATGGGCTATCCTCCGCCTGCTATGGTCCCCAGGAAGCCTTCCTGGCGTTGGGTCGCTACACGCATTTCGGCTTGTATCTGGCGGTTGCTACGTTTCTGACCGTCTTCATCATCGCTCTCGCCTACAACCAAGTCATTGAGCTGTTTCCGTCCGGTGGCGGCGGCTACAAGGTCGCCACGCAACTGCTGGGTTCCCGAGCCGGGCTGGTGTCTGGATCCGCATTACTGGTGGATTACATCCTGACTATCGCCATTTCCATCGCCGCTGGGGTAGACGCCCTGTTCAGTCTGCTGCCGCCCAGCGCCCAGGACTATAAGTTGATGACAGAAATGGCGCTGGGCATAGTGCTGATCGTCCTCAACCTGCGCGGTATGAAGGAATCGGTCCGGGTGCTGTTGCCGATCTTTCTCGGTTTCATCCTGACCCATGCCTTTCTGATCATCTACGGCATCATCGCTCACTCCGAAGGTCTGCCCGCCCTGATCCCGGATACGATCATTGAAACCGAGCAACTGACCGAGCAAATGGGCTGGCTGTTCGCTGTTTCGCTGTTCCTGCGCGCTTATTCGCTGGGCGGCGGCACTTATACCGGTCTGGAAGCCGTGTCCAACAATGTCAACCTGCTACGGGAACCACGGGTCACCACGGGCCGCTACACCATGCTCTACATGGCGATCGCGCTCAGCTTCACTGCGGGTGGCGTCATCCTCCTCTACTTACTCTGGAACGCTCAATACGTCCCTCATCAGACCCTAAACGCGGTGACTTTTGGCGCCATCATTGACAGTTGGCGGCTCGATCCATTCCTCAACTACAGTCTGCTGGCCATCGTCCTGATCCTGGAGGCCGGATTACTCTTCATCGCCGCCAACACGGGTTTTCTCGGCGGTCCCCGGGTGCTGGCCTATATGGCGGTGGATTCCTGGGTGCCCCGCCAATTTCGCAACCTGTCTGGCCGACTGGTCACCCAGAACGGTATTTACCTGATGGGTGCCGGCGCATTGTTCATCCTGCTGTGGACCGAGGGCGACGTATCAGTGCTGGTCGTGCTGTACAGCATCAACGTCTTCCTGACCTTCTCGCTGTCGCTGCTCGGCCTGTGCAAGTACTGGTGGACCAACCGATACGACGAAGATCGCTGGAAGTCGCGCTTGCCGTTGTCGCTGCTCGGTCTGTTCGTCGCCGGCGGCATTCTGATCGTCACGATTGTGGAAAAATTCACCGAGGGCGGCTGGCTGACCATTCTGATTACCGGGCTGACCATCACGCTCTGTGCATTGATCCGGCGTCATTACGACCGGGTTCGCCAACAACTGCGCACAGTCGATGCGCTTTATGCGCCGCGCCCGGACTGGGAGGAGGATTTGCCAGAGCCGCCGCTGGACCCGATGATGCCTACTGCAATTTTTCTGGTCGGCAAGAATCGCGGTTTAGGGATGTACACCCTTAAATGGCTCAACGAAGTTTTCACTGGCCATTTCAAGAACTTCGTCTTTCTAAGCGTTGGTGAAGTGGACGCAGAGAGCTACGGCGGTAAGGGCGCGCTGCGCTCGTTGCAGTATCAAATCGAAAATTCACTGCGGTACTACGTTCACTATTGCCACAACCAGGGCTGGGCGGCAGCATCTTATGCGGCCTATGGCACGGATGTAGAAACCGAACTGGAAAAGCTGGTGACTCAGGTGACCGCCAAGTATCCCAACAGTGTGTGCCTGGGCAGTAAACTGATTTTCGATAATGAAAGCTGGTTGATTTCATGGCTGCACAATCACACCGCCATCGCCATGCAACGCCGACTGCATCTGCGGGAAATCCAGATGATCGTGACGCCGATCAAGATTTAGGTGATTTCCGGAAATCGCTGATCCTTGACGAAGGAAACCCATTACTATGAGTCTGCCGCTCGTCATTCTCACCCCCTTCCTCGGCGCGGCGTTGGCCGCCGGGGTTTCCCGTTGGGGCCAGCGGTACGCCGCCTGGATGGCCGGCGCGGTCACGCTGATCGCCCTCGCGTGGTTATTACCGCTGGCATCCATCCCGTTCGCCGGACAGACCGTCATCGAGCGCTTCTCCTGGATGCCCGCCGCTGGTCTCGACCTCGCCTTCCGCCTGGACGGTCTTGGCCTCCTGTTCGCTCTGCTAATCCTGCTCATTGGCCTGCTGATCATCTTGTATGCCCGCTATTACCTCTCACCCAACGACAGCATGGGCCGCTTCTACGCCAGTCTGCTGCTGTTCATGGGCGCCATGCTGGGCGTTGCGTTGTCCGAAAATATCATTCAGCTTCTGATCTTCTGGGAGCTGACCAGCCTGTCCTCATTCCTGCTGATCAGCTACTGGCAGCAACGCACTGAAGCGCGTCATGGCGCACGCATGGCGCTGACCGTGACCGGCGCGGGTGGCCTGGCTCTGCTGGGCGGGTTTCTGTTGCTGGGTGAGATGGTTGGCAGTTATGACCTGTCGATCATCCTGGTCTCCGGCGATATGATTCGTGCTCATCCGCTCTATCTACCGATGCTGATGCTGGTATTGCTCGGCGCGTTCACCAAATCCGCCCAGTTTCCTTTCCATTTCTGGCTGCCCAGCGCCATGGCCGCGCCAACACCAGTGTCCGCTTATCTGCATTCGGCGACCATGGTCAAGGCCGGAGTGTTCCTGCTGGCGCGGCTGTTCCCCGCCCTGTCCGGCACCCCGGAATGGTCGGCGCTGGTCGGTGGCGTCGGACTGGTGACGCTGCTGGCGGGCGCGTTCATCGCTCTGTTCCAGCATGACCTCAAGGGCCTGCTCGCCTATTCCACCATCAGCCACTTGGGACTGATCACCCTGTTGTTCGGCATTGGCACCCCTCTCGCCGCCGTTGCCGGGGTGTTCCACATCATTAACCACGCCACGTTTAAAGCTTCGCTGTTCATGGCGGCTGGCATTATCGATCACGAAACCGGCAGTCGTGATATGCGTTGTATCAACGGCCTATGGAAATTCATGCCACACACCGCCGTGCTGGCGATGGTAGCGTCCGCCGCCATGGCCGGCATCCCCTTGCTCAATGGGTTCCTCTCCAAGGAGATGTTCTTCGCTGAGGCGGTCGGCGTCACCACCCGAATGAAGTTCGGCTGGCTGCTGCCGACAGCGGTAACAGTGGCTGGTGTGTTCGCCGTAGCCTATTCGCTGCGCTTCATCCACGATGTCTTCTTCAACGGCGAGCCGATTAACCTGCCCAAAACCCCGCATGAGCCACCGCGCTGGATGAAGGTTCCCGTAGAAATCCTAGTTGCCCTCTGTCTGCTGGTAGGCATCTTCCCGACCCTGACCGTAGAACCCATCCTGGCTGTCGCGTCGATAGGCGTTTTACAGGGACCCTTGCCGGACCATGATTTGGCGATCTGGCACGGCTTCAGCCCGGCGCTGGGCATGAGCGTCATCGCTCTGATCGGCGGTGGACTCACTTATCTGGGACGCCAACCGCTCTTCGCTTTTTACGAACGCCACCAGCACCGACTGGACGCAAAAGCGCTGTATCAACGTCTGCTAAACGGACTCTTCGCGCTGGCTGGGGCCATCACGCAACGGCTGGACACCGGCTCGCTGCAACGCATCCTGTTCGTGTTCATCCTGTCCGCCTTGACGCTGGGACTGATTGGCTTCCTCAGCGCCTCCATGCCACTGACCGGGACCCGTCCCCGGATGCCGGTGGATGGCGTCAGCCTGTTGGTGACGCTGGGCCTGATCGCCGCTGCGATAGGCGCCGTCTTGCTGCACCGGCAACGACTGATCGCACTCATTCTTATGGGTGCCGTGGGGCTGGTCGTGGCCTTGATTTTCATCAAATTCTCTGCCCCGGACCTGGCGTTGACCCAACTGTCGGTCGAGGTGGTCACTATCGTGCTGTTGCTGCTGGCTCTGTACTTCCTGCCGCAGAATAGCCCGGTTGAAACCGTTCTGGCGCAGCGGATAGGGCAGATGTTGTTGGCGGTTGCTACAGGCAGCGGCGCGGCGGCGCTGACTTGGGCGGTAGTCACCCGGCCCTACGAGACCATCGCCGGCTATTTTCTCACCCACAGTGTTCCGGGCGGCGGCGGCAGTAACGTAGTCAACGTTATCCTGGTCGACTTCCGGGGTTACGATACGCTCGGCGAAATCAGTGTGTTGGCGCTGGCCGGCCTCGGCATTTACGCTATGCTGGAGCGGCTATCGCTCGATGGCCCCCAACAGGACGCCGGGGGACGCGCCTGGGACTCGGATCGGTATCCGGTGATCCTGTCTTCGTTGACCCGTTTGCTATTGCCATTGGCGCTGCTGGTCTCGATCTTCATTTTCCTGCGCGGCCATAACCTGCCGGGTGGCGGCTTCATCGCCGGCCTGATCACAGCCGTCGCGCTGGTCATGCAGTATCTAACAAACGGCAGCGCCTGGACGCACGCACGGATACCCTGGAACATGCAGACTCTCATCGGTTTGGGCCTGCTCATCGCCACCCTCACCGGTCTGGGCAGTTTAGCGTTCGGCTACCCGTTCCTGACCTCGGCTTTTGGTCATCTGGAGTGGCCGTTGGTGGGTGAGTTCGAACTCGCCTCGGCTATGGCTTTTGATCTGGGTGTTTATCTGGTGGTGGTAGGTGCGACGCTGTTGATCCTCATCCACCTCGGGCGGATACATCGAAGCGGCCACTCATCCGATTCCCAGGAGCAACTGCTCAAGGAGAACGGCTGATGGAGGCCCTGATCGCCCTGATCGTCGGTGTACTCACAGCCTGCGGGGTCTATCTTGCATTGCGCGCCCGGACCTTCCCGGTGGTGCTGGGACTCACTTTCCTGTCCTACGCGGTCAATGTGTTCCTGTTCGCCATGAGTCATCTCACTATCGGCCAGCCACCGGTGATCGCTGCCGATGCAACCGGTTACGCCGATCCCATACCTCAAGCCCTGGTGCTGACCGCCATCGTGATCAGTTTCGGCATGACCGCTTTCGTCATCGTTCTGGCGCTGAAGGCCCGTGCGGAACTGGGTAACGATCATGTCGATGGACGCCAGGAACCTGGTGGTAGACCGCATGATTCTACCAGTCGGGGGCCATCATGAATCTGTGGGTGATCGCTCCGGTGTTGCTGCCGCTACTGGCTGGCATCCTGTTGCTACTGCTGCCTCAATCACGCCTGACCTTGCATCGGGCTTTGAGCGTCATGGCCGTAGCCGCCCAACTCGGGCTGACGCTGGTGCTGATGGCAGCGGTCAGCGATGGTCGCATCCTGATCTATGCGCTCGGCAACTGGCCAGCGCCCTTCGGCATCATTTTGGTGGCCGACCAGCTAACCGCCTGGATGCTGGTCATCACCGCCCTGCTCGCCCTGTTCGCGTTGCTCTACGCCCTTCGCGGCGATGATCGAACCGGGCGCTACTTTCACGTTCTATTTCAACTCCAGCTTTTTGGTCTGAACGGCGCTTTTCTCACCGGCGACCTGTTCAACCTGTTTGTGTTTTTTGAAATTTTGTTACTGGCGTCCTACGGTCTGCTGCTGCACGGCGGCGGACGCCGGCGTATCCGGGCGGGACTGCATTTCGTCGTTGTGAACCTGGCCGGCTCGACGCTGTTTCTATTCGCAGTCGGTACGTTATACGGGGTGCTCGGTACGCTGAACATGGCCGATTTAGCGATCAAGGTGGCCGCCGCACCGCCGGAGAATGTTCCTTTGGTACGGGCGGCGGGGTTGCTGCTGTTCGGAGTGTTCGCGCTCAAAGCCGCTTTACTGCCGTTCTATCTATGGCTACCAGCCGCCTACGCCCATACCAGTGCGTCGGCAGCCGCCCTGTTCGCCATTATGACCAAGGTCGGGGCCTACAGCATCCTGCGCGTCTATACCTTGATTTTTGGTCCCGAAGCCGGCCCGGCGGCGAATTTGATTGAGTTGTGGCTATTGCCGCTGGCTCTCGCGACTTTGATCGTGGGGATGATCGGCGCTGTAGCCAGCACTCACTTGCGCCAACAGGCGGCTTACCTGGTCGTGGCCTCGGTCGGCTCGCTACTGACCGCTTTCGGCCTCAACAACCCGGCGGGCATCGCTGCGGGCCTGTATTACTTGCCCCATACCACCTTTGCTGCCGCTGCTCTGTTCCTGTTGGCCGATTTAATCGCCCGCCAGCGCGGCGTCATGAGCGACCGTCTTGATACGGGGCCGGACCTGCCAGACTCGCGTCTGCTCGGCGCACTGTTTTTCATCACCGCAATCGCTGTAACCGGCCTGCCACCGCTGTCCGGTTTTCTTAGCAAATTCCTAACGCTACGAGCCGCCCTGGATCACCCCCTCCTGCCTTGGATGATGGGAATCATCCTGGTTGCTGCTTTACTGGGCCTCATCGCCTTGGCGCGTACTGGCAGCTTGCTGTTCTATCGGGTGGACCCGGAGACGGCTCCTGCAACGCCCTGGCCCACGATCTGGGTAGAAATTGCTCCAGTCATTGGCTTGCTGTTGTTGTTGCTGGGGCTAACGGTCGGAGCCGGACCGGCGTTTGATCAGTCCCGCGCTATCACCGATCAGATGTTGCAACCCCAACTCTATATTCAGGCCGTCTTGAATCCGGGAGGAGCGCCCTGATGCGCCGACTGCTGCCGCATCCGTTGATCACTTTAGCCTTGGCTATGATTTGGCTCCTGCTGAACAATAGCGCGGCCCCTGGCCAGCTTGTACTGGGTTTAGCGCTAGGCTGGGCGATTCCCCAGTTCACGTTGCGCTTCTGGCCAGAAACGCCGCACATTGATCGCCCCCTTGCCCTGCTACGCTTTATCATCCGGGTGTTAGGCGACATTGCTGTGGCAAATCTGACCGTGGCGCTGCTGATTCTCGGTCGCCCGCAACGCCTGCGGCCAGCGTTCATTATCGTGCCGCTGGCGCTGAAATCGGACCTGGCGATCAGCCTGCTGGCCAACACCATCTGCCTGACGCCCGGCACGGTGTCGTCCCGGCTCAGCCTGGATCGGAAGCATCTGCTGGTGCATGCACTGGATACGGCGGACCCTGACCAACTGGCCGCGAGCATCAAAGCCCGATATGAAGCCCCGCTGCAGGAGATTTTTGAACAATGCTGAACATCGCCCTTCCTATCGCCTTCGCCCTGGTCGCCGCCGCCTTTGCCCTGAGTTTCTGGCGGTTGCTCATCGGTCCCAGTACGCCGGATCGTATCCTGGCGCTGGATACCCTGTACATTAACGCTATCGCTCTGCTGGTGCTGCTCGGCATCCATCTCTCCAGCGCCCTGTATTTCGAGGCGGCGCTGTTGATCGCCCTGATGGGATTCATCGGTACGGTGGCGCTCTGCAAGTACCTGTTGCGCGGCGACATCATCGAGTAGCCGGTATGCTGGATTTCTTCCTTTCCCTACTCATTCTGGCGGGTGCGGCATTGACCTTGATCGGCTCTCTGGGCCTGGCCCGGTTGCAGGATTTCTACACCCGACTGCACGGCCCGACCAAAGCCACGACCCTGGGCGTTGGCAGCCTGCTCATCGCTTCATCCGTCCACTTCAGCACCCGTGGTGAGGGCATCAGCCTGCATGAGGGGCTGGTCACACTCTTTCTTTTTATCACCGCGCCGGCGAGCGCGCATTTGCTGTCCAAGGCGGCGTTGCATCTCGAACTGCGCTCGCTGGCGCCATTACCAGAGCCATTGAAAGCAGAACACAAAACCGGTCCATCTGATCCAGGGGCTGTCGATTCGCGCTGAACCGGCAGCACGGGAGGATAATCTCGTCATGCTCAAACCTCCAAAGTTCGCTCGAATCAGCGGCAGCGCCGAAGCATTCAGCCAAACGTGCCGCTATTCCAGCCCCAGTTCTCGGCGCTGACGCTGGTAAAGCCGAGATAAACCCGGTCAGGTGAGATACCCAGCCGTTCCTTGAGTAGGGTGCAAACCCGTTCAGACAGCTTGCGGTTCACCGCCACGCTCAAACCGCCAATGCTGCGAATCTCCGCGTAGGCCGTTGGCGCCTCGCTACCCCCCATCAACATGGCGACATCAGTGACTGTGACCATCACGTAACGTTCTGGTTTACCGATACATTCAGCAACAATCTGTGAAAGTGGCGCGAGCAGGTCGTAACGCTGCTGATGGGAAAGAGAAGCCGAGGTTTGCAAAGCAAGCAGGGGCATTCGATGAATCTCCAGAGTAATCAATCGGTTCCCCTCTCTCCTTAACGGAGAGCAGGGACGCTGGTTTGTCAGGCTACACCGGCTTTTCTGCCGTATCGGACGCTGACGCTGTAGCCGATTGATTTTCCATTGGCGCAGCAGGCTCGTCAGCCGGTTCAGCGATTTTGGCCGGTTCCACCGGCGCCACCGGTTCGGCAATTTCAGCCGCAGGTGATGCTGTCGGCGCCAACAAAACCGTCAACCGGTCGCCCAGAATGGACTTGGCTTCACCCAGGTGCCAAGCCACGCTGTCCAAATCAGCGTGGGATTTATGCACCCAGTCCTCGCCCCAGTAGAAATTACAACTGGTTTCAGCCCGCAGTAAATGCCAGTGTGCTTCACTCATCACCCGCGCCAGCTCAGGGTTAATATCCCCGGCTCGCGCCACGGCATCGGCCACCCGATGAAAATCCTGGCTGAGGTCATGCACCCGAACCATCGTATCCCGCTGTACCCAGGAACCTTGCCATTGGTGGAAATCCCAACCATGATGGGCATCCGTGTTCCAGGCTCCACGCCGCACCGTGACTTGCCCATGTGCGCCGAAGCGATCCAGATAGTCGGTGATGAACGTCGGGCGTATGCTGGAATGGCCGGCGCGAATCGCCTCCATCGCCTCATGATAGAACCAGGTCCAGAAATTGGATTTCTCGGCGACATTGCGGAACCAGCCGCCATTATCACCGTCGGTCGCCGTAGTCACCAACGGTGGAAAATCGCACCATTTCGTGCGCTCGTGCAGTTCGTGATAAAACCATCCATAGTCCATGCCGGCCAACTGGGCGTCGGATAGCTCGCGGTCGCGAACAATAATCACCATCTGCTCACCGCCATATTCAGCGATGTGTGGCCGGTAACGGATTTCCTGCCAGCTCATCGTATCGATGGGATCGACGTATTCGCAGTCCACCATGACATAGCGATAACCGGCCCGCTTCAGATGGGGAATCATCCGCATGTCGAATCCCATTTCCGGTGGCCAGAAACCGTTGAACTGCGGTCGCCAGAGCAAGTGGCGGGCAATAGCCTGCCAGCGGACGATGTGTTCATCCCAGTCGGCCTCCGGGATCAGCGCGAGTACGGGATGGTAATAGCCGGTGCCAAGAATCTCGAAAAGATTCTGGTTTTGCAGATGCCAGAGCAATCTTCCGCAATCCACTACGCCATAAACCCGGCTCTGGAATCCGGGATTCGACAAGGTTTCCAACAGCGTCCCGGATAACGACAAATGTACGCGGGCAATGTCCTGGTAATCCCATAGCGATCGGGGCATTCGATCATAAGCAAACAGGATTTCCTTGGCTTCCCACTCGTTGTTATCCAGTAGTGAATCGAGATTACCCGGAGGCTGGTGCATGTTTAACACCAGAGCGTGGTAAATATCCCGCATCGCGCTTCTCCTTGACTGTGGTTGGTGTAGCGATGAGAATGAAACCCCTCGCAAGGAAGGGTGGTTGTATTATGATTTTCTGGAGTTGAACATGCGCTTCAGTTCAACATAACAGCGCATGTCGCTGTCGGACAATTTTCCACCGAGCTGCTGATCCAAACGGTCGATATCGTCTTCCAGATGTTTCTCTTCAACCAGTATATGCAGTTCACTGATACGATTCGCCCGGTAAAGAACACCCCCTAATGTAGCCGGGTTGGATTGATCGTCCATGCTCACCTGTTCTTCCAGTGCATCCAGTACTGTGACAGGAAATTGCCACCTTTCAGCAATGTGGCGCGATAGTTTTTTTGTTTTAAGCACTAGCGTTTGATAAAAATGAATTGATTTTGGCAATTCACAATTTTTATATAAATGATCGAGAATCCGTATGGCGACAATCATGCCAATTTTACAAATCATACCCGCCAAATATGCATCAAAAGGATCGTAGCGACTTCTCGCCAGGTAAGCGCAAGCAAACGCACAACGTTCCGACTGTGACCAAAGGTAACTGCCGCCCTGCTGTCCGAAATGCCCCTGATGAACATTGAAGATTGGCTTCATCACTACATTCGCAATCAACCGTTGCAATCCAGTCCGACCCAGGATCACCACAGCCCTTTCTATGCTATTGATCCTTGATGATGACTTATAAAAGGCGCTGTTGGAAATACGGATCACTTCACCAACCAGCACCGGATCATGGCCAATTTGCTCAGCCAAATGCTTACCCGATACATCGTCACTTCTCAAAGAACATAATAATTGAGGAACCACCGCAGGCAACCGAGGCACCATTTTTTCATCAAAAACCTCGGCTGACAGTAAGTCCTCGATTTGTTGCAGAGCCGCTTTTTCGATCCGACTTAATTGAGTATCCTGAAACGTATAGATACTCAAAACCAACCTGACAAAAGCCTCATGGATATCCAGAGTAGTCGAAGGATTCTGTGGCTCGCTGAGGCGCAGCGTCTCTTTTTTAACTTCGGAGCGCTGAGAAGCAGTAACAAAAGATCGTTTCGGGAAAAAAAAGCGGATCAGCGCTTGCCACATGGGGTTTCCACTTTATAAGCCATGCTCGATTAAGCCTCTTGAATAACACCGACCGATCATATTGTTGCTATGCAACACAATGATAAACTAACAGCGAGCCAGTGCATTATTTTCTCCAAAGTGTAGAACTGAAAATACCCAGACCCTGCCCCAGCCAAATATTTAATTTTACCTGAGAGGTAGTCATGCGTGTCGCCATGTTGTCAGCGGAGTCCTTGCACTCGATTTCCTCTGGGGGACTCGGAGTTCATGTTACCGAACTTGCCGCCGGTCTGCATCGCAGAGGTCACGAACTTCATGTCATTACCCGGCGTCAGGACGATCAGCACTATTATGATCGCATTGGTGGTGTTCATTATCACCGGATTGATCATAGCCTGAGCGAAAATTTCGTCGAGTGCATGGATCAGATGGGCAAAGCGATGGCTCATCGTTTCCATGAAGTGACATCCATGATTGGCAAATTCGAGCTGGTCCACGCTCATGACTGGCTGGCCGCTAACGCCATGAAATATGTGATGGATGGTTTCGGTACGCCGGGGATCATCACCATGCACTCTACCGAGTACGGGCGCGACGGCAATGTATTTTTCGATGGTTTCGCCCGATGGGTGCGCGACATTGAGGCCGCGGGCTGCCACAACGCTTCCCTCGTCATCGCCGTCAGCCACTTCCTCGCTGAGGAATTGCGTAGTATTTATCGGGTCCCTCAAGACAAGATTCACGTCGTACCAAACGGAGTTGATTATCAAGCTTTCGACGGTCCTATTGATCCTGCCAAGATCAAAGGCCACTACGGCGTTGCGCCGATGACCGCCATGATCTTCGCGTCGGGCCGGATGACCGTGCAAAAGGGCATGGATCTGCTCGTCGAAGCAGCGCCGATGGTGCTGGCGTCCTACCCGAAAGCCCGGTTTATCATTTCCGGCGATGGACCCGACAAGGAGGCCGTCATGCATCGCGCCCACCAGATCGGGGTCGCCGATGCTATGGTCTTCCCTGGCCATGTACCCCGCCGCCACTACATCGCCTTGATGCGCGCCTGCGATATTCTGGTAGTACCCAGTCGCAACGAACCGTTCGGCATTGTCATACTGGAAGGCTGGGCCGCCAGCAGGCCGGTGGTGGCTACGACATCCGGCGGTCCTCGGGAATTCGTTTGGCACGGTGTGAACGGCTGTCTAGTGGACGCCACGCCGGGCGACATCGCACACGGCGTCAACTCGCTGTTAGCCGATCATGAACACTGCCGCAGATTAGGGGCCAACGGCCGCCGGGCAGTGGAAGAGAAATTCAACTGGGATACTGTAGCCACCTGCACTGAAGACGTTTATTGGCGGGTAGCACGCTGATTTTCAATCAGAAACCAGTGGCTACCCCAACCATCAGGCGTCCGGCGCAGTCAGCACTTGATTTTGCTCGCCGAGGACGCCTAATCGACGATCAGCGGGTGAATAAATCAACCAGCCCGGTTCCTGGATCCTACAGGGAACGCCATAACGTTCGCCGCGCTGCCGGATTTCTTCGACGATTGCTTCCAATCCTTCGGCGCGCAACGGATAAAAATGCTCCAGACTGAGCAATCGACCATCGCTGGCTAAACTCGCCAGGCTATAAGCGATCACCTTCAGCTCTCCAATACATTGCTGCGTCGCCAGCAACCGGGCGGGCAGGCAATCACCCGATTGCGAATACGCAGTTTCCACCAGGTAATCATCATTCAGGGGCAGCGCCGCCCGGATCGCCGCCATCGCGGCTGTAACCTCAGCGCATTCCACCGTCGGATGCCCAAGCACGATATGCAGCGGCAGCCCGTAGCCGGGCAGCGCCACGGCATAGAGCCGGAATTGCCGCAGCCAGCGTTGATAAGCGTTCTCCAATTGGTCAGCCGCCACGGTCTGACCAGGGCCGAAGCGCGCCCAGTCATCGAAGGTATAAAACGGCGCCCACGCCTCATCATCCGCCAGCACGTAGCGGTTACTGCTACCTGCCAAAACAACCTGGTGTGGCCCGGGCCGCTCGAACAGGGCGGGTTCCAACAATTCCCATAGCCCTTGCAGATCGTTGTCTTCCAATTGGGTACGCAGCCATGCGCACAAGTCGCTCAAGGTAGCGTAAAACAGGTTCAATACCGGAACATTGAACAGCGTTTCCACCGCCGCACGGGTCTCCAGGAACGATTGGCCACCCCGCGCCAGATTATTTTCCATATCGATATACACACGGTCCATGACTTCGCCGGGACCCACCAGGCAAAATGGCAGTAAGGTCAGCGGACCAAGGGTCGGCTGCGGCTGGGGATTAAGCGCAGCGATGGGGAAACGGTCTGCACTAGCGCCGAGAGCCAATCGGGGCGGCGGCAACCCGTCGTTGCGCGGAGCACGCCGCATCAGGTCGGCCAGAGCGGTTAACAGTGGGAACCCAGGGCGAAAGATGTCGGTCTGGTCGTACAACGCGCCGGTCATTACCAATCCAGCCGGAGCCATGCCCTCATCCAGCAGGCGATTTAAATCATCGACGATGTGATCGGCCAGCACGTTAGCCGCTTCGCGGGTCAGCAGCGCGGGGGCGTTGCCAATGAGGTGCGGCGACTGGCTGTCGAGTTCGATACAGAGCAGGCCGGAGCAGAAGTCCAAGTCTTGCGCGTTGGGCTGAGTATTCAAGGAAATAGACCTCCTGGTGAGCAGAAATTGGGGTTTATCGTCTCTCATCCTGATCAAAAGATATAGACCTGATCCAGTCCTCAGCGCCCATCACAATAAAATTACAGAAGAAATTTTTCTGTGCTGGTCTTACAAGAAGAATTTCCCTGGCGAACTGGAGTAAGGCTCGCACTCAACCCGGCCAGCCATTTTCCGCGATCAGAGTATGCAGGGGCTGGCGTTCAGCCCAGCCTGCCAATTCCAACATCGGCTTCTCATAAAAGCGCTCGGCTGGACCCAGGCATAGCACCGCGACCGGCCGGGCGCCCGGCGGCATCCCCAACAACCCTGCCAGGGCTTCGGGATCGAACAGCGATACCCAACCCAATCCCATCCCTTCGGCACGGGCGGCCAGCCACAGGTTTTGAATGGCGCAGGCCACCGACGCCAAATCCATCTCCGGCAGAGTGCGCCGCCCAAACACATGCCGTTCACGACCATCCATCAGCGCCGCCACTAGCAACTCCGCGCACTCCAACACTCCTTCTACCTTCAACCGCATGAACTCATCATCCCGCTGACCCAGGGCCCTGGCGGTGTGGCGACGCTCCGTCTCGACCAGGGCATGAATCGCACTCCGCAAGGCCGGATCAGTGATGCGGATAAAGCGCCAAGGCTGCATGAAACCCACGCTCGGCGCTTGATGAGCCGCCGCCAGTAACCGGGTTAGCTGAGCTTCCGGCACGTTGCCGGGCCGGAAGTGGCGAATGTCACGGCGCAGCGCGATAGCTTTATAGACGGCGGCGATTTCGGCGTCATCGAACTGGTGAGGGTTGGCTGGTAATTCAGCAGGCGGGTGAAGATCAGGGTTCATAAGGATAGCGGCAACGGTTGGATGTGAACTGAACCTATTATAGCGCGTGAGCGCGAGCGACTCCGCCAAAGAAGCCTTACAAAAAATAACTTGTTGATTTTACAAGCTGGCTTACCGGCGATAGCCCGCCAAAATCGCCCGCAGGCGGATTCCTACCCCAACAAGGCATTGATTTTGGAAAGCAGTTTTTAGACAGCTTCTATCTGTAAAGAAAGTTCGTTCAGAAATTGATGACGGCCCTGCGTTCCGGTGGTTTCATGGCGTTCAGTGACCCGATCCGGTGTTCGCGGGGCGCACCGCCCCGGAAATAGGCCCAGATCCCGCTGGATCGATTGGGTAGGCATAGCTGATCAACCGGGCCATCAAACCGGAGATCGGCCAACAACTTTCAATTTTTAAACATGCGCGGAATTAATCCCACGAAGCGCAGCAGGCCACTTAAGCGTAGTCCGAACTCACGGCCATGCAGGAAATGCAATGCGCCCTTCAGACCCTCGTAAAGTTGTTCATCATAGGGGTGCCAGAACAGATTGCGCTTAGCGAAATGCAGCAATTCGGTCGTCACTACCTGCGGCTGGGTCATCTCATCAAAACCCAGTTCGCCGTGACTGCGGCCAATGCCGGATTCCTTGACCCCGCCCCAAGGCGTCTCGGCCATGCCATGGGTTAGCAAATGGTCGTTGATAGTGATGACGCCGGCATGGATACGCCGACCTAGCGCCACTGCGGTGCGGGTATTGCGTGACCACACCGATCCGGTTAGGCCGAGGCTGGAATCGTTGGCCAATGCAATCGCCTGGTCCATATCCTGTACCTTCATTACGCCCAGCACTGGCCCAAAGGTCTCTTCGCGCATCAACTCCATGGTGTGATCGACATTCGTCAGCACCGTGACCGGATAGAAATTGGCGTGAGCATGCGCCGGATCGATCAGAACTTGCGCAAAAATAGTGGCGCCCTTAGCCAGTGCGTCATCGATCTGCCGCTGAATGGTCTTGATTTGACGTTCGGTACACATCGCCCCGATATCAACATTGTGATGGGTATTTGGCCCCTGACGCAGCATCTCCACCCGCTGCCTCAACAACTGAATAAACGGTTCGTACACCTCCTGATGGACGTAGACGCGCTCGACCCCGCCGCAAGACTGTCCACTGTTCTGCAAGCCAGCCCAGATCGCACCATTAACCGCCCGTTCCAGATGCGCGTCAGGACAGACCAGCATAGGGTCATTGCCACCCAGTTCCAGGGAAACCGGAGTCAAGCTTTCAGCGGCCTTAGCCATCAGCGTTTTACCGACCGGGACCGAGCCGGTGAAAAACAGCTTGTCCACCGGGTGATCCGGCTCCAACAGAATCTGGCCGATCATGACGCCGGGGAGGTTGAGATGGGTAAAGACATCAGTGGGTAGTCCGGCAGCCTGGATCATCTCCTCGATCTTGCGCCCAACCATCTGGGTTTCCGGGGCGGTCTTGAAGATCACCGTATTGCCTGCCAGCAGCGCTGGGACAATCTCGTGCATTGGGATACCGAGCGGGTAATTCCAGGGAGCGATGATGCCGATGACGCCGAAGGGGATACGAAAAATGCGGCTGCGCTTATTCAGAAACAGCAGTGAACCGGCGCGCACCTGGCGCGGCTGAAGGAAACGCCGGGCGTTTCTGGCGTAGTAATCGGTCGCCATGGCGCTGGGCAGTACTTCGGTCGCTAACGCCTCGACCCGGGTTTTGCCGACATCCTTGGCAATAGTGTCGCTGACCTCATCGACGTGATCGACCAGATAATCGCGCAGGCGCAATATATAGCGCACCCGCTCCTCCAACGGC
>JBAQIQ010000255.1:0-3421 GCA_049288935.1 Candidatus Competibacteraceae bacterium | reverse complement strand
CGTTTAGCCCGCGAGGCGGCCGAGCGTGCGCCGCGCCGAGCGCACGGGCTGAAACCTTCATCTGACCGGCCGGCGGACCATGCGATCCCGAAACCCACGCCGACTCGGCCGATGCCGCAGGTGGAGTTCCGAAAGAAACGTCGCACCCTGCCACCCGATGAAAATGCGCCCTCGTTATAACCCAGTTATACCCGGTGACAACTTGGTTACGCCCTCGTTATAACCCAGTTATACCCGGTGACAACTTGGTTGCGCCCTCGTTATAACCCAGTTATACCCGATGACAACTTGGTTGCGCCCTAATGAAGACTTAATTGTGACCTAGCTGTGCCTTGGTATGAGCCAAGGTGTTGGTATCGGGAAAGAGCGGCCTCAAGCCCGCATGAGACTCAATCCGCCCACTCTTGAACAGGCGGGTAACACCTGGAGTCCGCCGGTTGGCGCGCTGCGGGCGTTCCGCGCAACGCCCTCGCCTGGGCGGTTGGCGTGAGCGAGAGGTGCGGATTCCAACGCTTTGCAACCGCCGGGGAGGCGGGGATTGCGCACGGAGGGAGCACGAACTTGTCTGGCCAAGTGCTAGGCACTCCCGGCGAAACGCGAACCGAAGAAATGCCGATTGAGCCGGTACGGAACCGGCGAAAAGCGGCATAGGCGCGGATTCCAAGGACAGAGAGGATCACCAATCCACTCCAGGTTGTTGTTTCAACAGCCGATAAACAAAAAAACATCGGGTAAGTCCGTGGTAAAAACCGAAAGATGGTTTTTTGTAGTGATCGCTGTGGCTATTTTGACAGTCTGGGCAAAATGTGCTTTATTATTTTTATGAATTGGCGCTGAAATCCGCCGATTCTCTCGTCCGGCCCAGACGAGATGTGCCACCCGAGCACCAGGACGTCGGGGGAACACGGGGAGTTGGCAACCCGTCTAAATCCGCAACTGAAACGCTTTAGTTCTGCGCTGTGGGGTGCATGGCAGCGTGGGACGAGCGAAGAAGACTTCCAGGTGAGTGCGGCGCATTTTCCTTGTAGCGCCTGCACGGTGTGCAACGACTGTTGCGCCTGCTGAAGCGGCGTCGCCGCAGGAACCTCCCTGCGAGGGCGTCCGATGAAAGCGATGCCGCTGCGTTGCTGTTCAGTCCGTCGTCCCTCGCCGACGTATCCCCGGTCTATCCCACGCCTTTCCCATCCCTGTTGCGGGTCGGGTTGACGCGCTGTGCGCGCACCCGAATGTCGATCCAACCGGGGTATCGCCCTTTGAGGCGTTGCGAGTTTCTGTTCTCCCGACTCTTCAGCCACCGCTTTGGCGATGGTTTTAAACGGTCCCGGTCCCGTTCCTGACCGGGGGGTGCTGCCGACCCTGACAGGCCTGGCGTTCGCGCCAGCGGTGCGAGGGGACCCGCCAACCCCCCTCCCGGAGATCGCCGTTTCTCCGGAAAAACTCACGGCGCAGCAGCGTCCGGCTGTGACACGGACCCGGCGTTTGTCGGCGACGTTGCGGAGCGTTGGCCTTCACTCCGCAGGTGGGAACCGGCCCTGCACCCACCCTGATTCCTGCGGGCCGAGGCAGTGGCCCTACTGCCATCATCCGGTGGGCGAAAAAGGTAATGTGAAAGTGAAGGTGAAGGTGAACATGAAGAATGCGGTGAACCGAAACGAGGAGAGGAACCATGAGTGATGAGATCGTTTTGAAAGATGGTTATGAACGGGAAGAAGTGCGGTCATTGATCGACCGTTTGCGCGACATGGTAGACCTGGAAGACGGCGAGCTGTACACCCTGCGCAAGCAGATGCTGCACCGGGTTGCTCGCAGCGACGACGACAACGGCTTGCGCCGGATCAAGATCATGGAAGACGCCTATGACGCCGCCACGGTAGTGGCCAAGCGGCTGCGCAAGCGGATGCGCGGGTATCGGCCCGATCCGGCCTTGGTGATTTCGGCGTTCGTTCTGCACGCCGCCCGCCTGAAGACGGCGGATGACATCGCGATTGAATATCTCCAGTGGTTGTTTAGCCGGATCGAACCGGATGCGGATCTGGACTCCAAATCCATCCCGGACGGTCAACCCGTCCTGGACCCGAAATCCAGCGCGGACGCCGGGCGGGGGAAAGGGGTTTACGCCCACCCCGCGCTAACAAGACACCACCCCTCTGAGAATGGCCGTCAGCTTTGCGGAAGTTGCCTGAACGGCAAGTGACGAACGGTCACGGCTTTCAGGTTCGGTGTTCACTCACGCCATCGGGCGTCGAGCAGAGGCAGGAGACCGCCTATGAACAATCAGCTTGGCTCCAGACGCTGGAGCGCAACCCACGTCGGATGCACCGATCGGGAATGGAGGGTCTTCCGGGCAAGACCCCCGTTGTTGGCACAGCCCTCAAGAAATGCCCGCTTTACCGAATCGCATCGGCTCGATGCCTGGCGATTCGGGTCATTACGCATCCGCTCCAACGGGCGGTCATGACATTTTGTGGAGAACAAACAGGATGGCCAAGCCGGATGGAGAATCATCGCCCGGGCGGTTGCACGGCCGGTGCGCCCAAGCCTTTGCATCGCTGAACGCGGTGCTCAAGGGGCGCCTGCGCCGCAGCGCGGACGGCCGCAAGGTGGTCAGTCACGCCACGATTGCCGACCGGTCCTTGTTTTTCTCAAGGATGGTTCGAGAGCTCCACGCGCTGGGGTACAGGCTGACCGACGTGCGGCATGTGAAGCCCAAGCACATTGAAGCGCTGATGAAGTCCTGGGAACAGGCCGGTTTAGCGGCATCCACTTTGCAGAAGCGGTTTTCGTATCTGACCTTGCTGTGTCGCTGGATCGGCAAGGACAGCATGTTACGCCCCGCCGCGTCCTACCTGGACGATCCCACAGCGTATCAGCGAGTCTATGCGGCGACGCACGATCATTCCTGGACGGCGCGAGGCGTTGAACCGCTGGAGAAGATCGCCGGGATTGCCGAAACCGATCCGGCGGTGGCGCGGGTGCTGCGCCTGCAACACGCCTTCGGGCTGCGGATTCAGGAGGCCTCGTTGCTGAACCCGGCGCGGGATACGGTGGGTGAGGCGCAACTGCGGATCGTCGCCGGGACCAAAGGCGGGCGACCCCGGGTGGTCCCCCTTGAAACCGACGCGCAGCGGGCGGTGTTGGCCGAAGCACACGGCTACGCCGGGATCACCCGGCGTTCCATGATTCCGCCCGAATACGATCTGAAGCAATGGCTCAAGCATTGCTATCATGTTCTGGGCTGTCACGGCGTGGCCCGAAAGGCGGGTCTGGTCAGCCACGGCCTGCGCCACGGCTACGCCAACGACCGCTACGAACAGATCACCGGCCAGCCCGCCCCGGTGCGCGGCGGGATAGCGCCTGATCCCGACATCGACAAAGCCGCCCGCCTTGAGGTCGCGAGCCGCCTGGGCCATGCCCGCCCTGC
>JBAQIQ010000254.1:0-10692 GCA_049288935.1 Candidatus Competibacteraceae bacterium | reverse complement strand
CGCTTACCGTCAACACAGGCTTACTGCTCATCATGGCTTCAATCGTTACCAGACCATAATCTTCGTCATAGGGAACATAAGGAACTGCCAATGCATGAGCATATAAATCAACCACCTCATGGTCTTTGACGAAACCTAAAAAATCAATACGTGAGTCCCCATTAGCTAACTGCTTTAGCCGTTCTTCATCCGGTCCTGTACCAGCGATTTTTAGTTGAATATCTGATTTAGCTAACTTCATAGCCTTAATAATTAATGCGATCCTTTTAGGACCATCTAATCGGCTGACTGTAAATAGATAATCATCTCCATTACAATAAAAATTACTCAAATTAGATGGTGGATAGATCACATCGACTTTGGCTTTGAGTGGAAAATAATCATTACGATTTGCTACCGTATTCGAAATAGCGGCGTATTTTTTTATGGCGGAGGATGCCAAGCCAATCCCATCCAAGAAACGAACAACTTCCCTGATAAGGGGGCTAGGAAATTCAAAAATAGAACTAGGAATTGATTGATCTTCACTAAGCGATTCAATGCGGGAAAAAAACTCTGGCAGCAGCGGTCTAGCAAAATCGTGCCGTTGCATGAGATCCTGGCATTCCAACGCTCTAGGGTGGTTTGTTTCAAAAGATTGAGGTAAATCCGCTGGATAAGTATCGTAAAGACCGCGCAACCGATGCAGCATATAGCAGGTATGCCCATCATGCTTAACCATCCAAGCAGGATACTTTCCCGATATCACACGGTCAAAATAGCTCAGGTCAACATGAAAAAACTGTTTGTAGCTCTCGATTAACTCAAAAAAACTGGTTTCTGGACTTGGAATTTTAATAAGCTCTGCTTGGTGATGAGTATTTTGATTAATTTCATTTAACAATCCCCACCACAAATTTTCAGCACCGCCGATACTAAATGGGACAGGGCTCGGGGCAATGATTGCAATTTTCATTATAATTTTGTCCCAACAAACGCAAATCTTAAATAAACTGAAGAATCTATGCTTGCTGCATTATTAAAATAATAAACATCAAAATGAAAATGATTTTTCATTGGTAAAACAATTCTACGCATAAAACTTGTTGGGCTGTAAAACCTGCCATGTCTGTTTCCCCAACCTTCTGCACAATAAACTTTACAATCTTCGTCAAATACAACACGTGCTGGTACACTAATGGTTGGATCTGTTTGTGTTGCATCTTCATTAAAAAGATAAAATGGTACTACAGCTATTTGACCACCCACTTTGAGAATACGGGATAATTCTTTAAACAATCTCGTATCAGCATCACCTTCAAAATGCTCAATGGAGCAAGTTAGTGATGCCTTTGAAGCAAAGGCATCTGGTAATGGCATTGCGCAGGCATCACCACCAATTTTGTCACCATGAACACCATCTGGATACATGATGTCTTGACTATAAGTGCAACAATTTATCAAACGCGAATATATCTCTGGAACAGGGGAATGCTCACTGGCAATATCAATAAATATATCATTTTTACTAAGACCCAACAGCTTTAAAGCAATATAATGCTCCAAAGACTTTTCCTTTAAGTTTCCTTTATAGTAGTTCGGATACTTACTAGCATATTGGGCCTCATTAAAATATTTTTCATAATCCAATACATCAATTATATAATTATTTATCAAAATATTTTGTTCATCCACTAATTTTAATATTTTTTTAACTACATTGTTTGATATATTATCAACGCTTCCTCTGACCACCTCATTTTCAATATTTTCTTCGATAAATTTTGTAGCATTATCGTATGAACTTAGTCTAAAAGATGGCTGATAATTATATTTTTTTCCTTTATATTCTTCTGACTGATAAATAGAATCTAAAAAATTTGCGCGAGATAGTACACCGTCTTTAAGCGAAGTCATATAGTAATCATATCCACCTATATCAACTTTTCTGCCTAAAATTTCAATGTAGGCTTTATTTATTAATTCATCTAAATCTGCTATTTCCAGCAACTGATTTTTTACATCAAAAAAATTCTGCGCTGAGATTTCACTATATTTTTGTGAACTGTTCATTTAATTTTCTCCATAAACCAATTTATTAACTACGTTGCTCCATGAGATACCTAAATTTCGATACCTCATCAAACCTGCTTGTCCTTGATCTCTTGCTTTTCTAGGACTTGAATATAGTCTTTCAATAGCTTCAGCAATCTGCTCAACCACAGGCTCGACCACAAACCCTGTTTCTTTATCGACCACAAACTCCAGCGGCCCACCCGAGTCAGTACAGGTGATGACTGGCTTTGAGGACAACATCGCCTCAAGCGTAACATAACCATAATCTTCATCGTAAGGCCCAAAGAAAACCCCTAGTGAATTTGCATACCAAGCCAACATCTCCTGTGTACTAACCCGTCCGACGAGGCGTACTCGACTTTTTAACCCTAACTCCTCAATCAGTCGCTCAAGTTGTGGCCGTAACCCACCTTCACCGGCGATAATCGCACAGACTGGGCTGCGCACATAAGCCATCGCCCGTACCAAGAGTTCCTGCCGCTTCAAGGTCTCAAGACGGCTCGGAAAGAAAATATAAGGAAGTTGATCGCTACAATAAAAATGATCAGTCTGTGCGGGAGGATGATATAGCCACTGAGAATCAATAGTATTGAATTTTTTCAGTCGATTACTTACCTGCTTAGCAATAGTAAATATAGCTTTTGCATCTCCAAGATATGCTGTATCACGTTGCATAATTTCTCGCCGGAGATCATCGTTAGCTCTGTCCGCAACAGAACCGTAGGGTGTACCAAATAATTCATAAACTCCACGATGTTGATGGAGTAACCAAATGACCTTGTTAAGATGCTGTAAATAATAAGTGGGAAATTTTAAACATATTACTTTATCGATAGTACCACAATCAAACTTTGTAAAATTTTCTGATGCCCAAGCATTCATTGACCGCAAAACTTCGCCCGGCGACCAAAAGCGAAACGGCATAGTAATTAATTCAGCCGAGTGCCCATATTTGCATAGTGCCTTGATTAAGCCGTTAGCAAGGTTTTCAGCACCACCTCGAATAAAAGGTACTTGTACGGTAGCGATGGCAATTTTCATAATTTATATAAGCTTTATTTTTAAGCCAAATTGGCTTCAAGCCTTGCTTGATAACGAAATAAAAAAATTAATATAACCAAGCAGATAAAAGAAATAAGGCAACCCAAATAAAATGAGTACGGATAAAACCCGAGTTCGATAATATGCTTACCGGCAGGTACATATACTCCTTGTTGAGTATAATTAACCCGTTCCATATTCACAAAGTTCCCATCCAAAGATGCTCGCCAACCAGGATAATAATTTTGCCTGACTACAAGCAATGCCGGCTCATCCGAGTGTGTAATCATTTTCCAATATGTATCTTCATGTTGTATTACTTGAACTTCGCTTATATCTTTATATTGGCTATTCAATGACAATGACGCAGTTCCTTCTTCAATAATTGCCTGATTCGCAGGTGAAAAATGTTGCCCATCAGGCAAGAGAGATGTATGAATAGCCCTAAGGACCTCATCCGATCTGAGCAATACAACATTATGAATGAGCCAAGCTGGTGGCCTCGCTCGGTTATTTTCATAGACGGAGATATCGCCCATAGTCTCTAAAAAATTCCACCCACTAGATGCAAGCACCGATTCAATGGGATCAACGACATATTGGGTGCCCGTCAAGCCATCAACGAGCGTAATATTTTCGATTCGAGCAGCAATTCCTGTTGCATCTGCTCTTGTTTTGAGAGAGATAGCTGTAACGAATTGTCGTGGAAAACGCAATGTTGCAACGTAAGAATGAGCCTGATAACTTGGTATACCCATCTGATGAACTTCTTGGCTAGAAAATACTGTGGCCTTGCGATGGCGTACATTTGGGGCTACATCATAGCGGTCTATTGCCCATTCCGCAGTTTCTTCCCCTGCACGCAACTCAAGTTTTGTGGATTCTTCATAAGCACCGCTCAATTCAATGTCAATGACCTGCTGACCATTGTGTATATGTACTGAACAACCAAGCACAGAAACTATGTTAAGCTGGTCAGCTTTTATTGGCATTGGTAATTTAAATACCTTCAAATCAAAATCTCCTTTTCCACATTCTCCCAATTGGAGATTCAAATTATTTTTTAGCCAGCTGCTGCCATTTACGGTAGTAATCTCCTTTTTGAAAGAAGTAACCAAGTAGCGCCCACCAAAAAGCTCTACCCCAGTTGAGTTCTCTTCTATCTTAGAAAGATCCAAATTTCCACCCGGACCAATTCCAGTAACTTCACTGAAGCGCTTTAGCATAAGAGGACCATACCAGTTGAGGGACTGAATACCTTCCACCCGTGCGCGATCAGCACTTAAGGACTTTCGACTATCACCCAATATCTTTTGCTGGAATTGCATTGCTTTCTGATGGTAAGAATAAAGGAGTGGGCTAATGTTAGCTGTAATTGACGGATTACCAAAACGCCATTCGTGAAACCAACCAAAAGTAGCCATATCTAGTGCTACTAGGAAAACGATTAATATCCGATAATTTTTTTCGATTCCCCGAGATTTAAAAAAGATGATCGATATAAAAGATATCATCCACATCATCGGTAAAGCTACTGCAATAGAGAAAGAAGGCATCGAAGATGCGGCTAGATTTTCCACATACTTATCAAAAGGAAAATTGATGTATGTCCATAGCGCAAGGATAATGGAAATTAAAAAAAATACCCCTAATCTGACTACTATGCTTAGCATGGTTTTGCGCTCAAGCTTACTTTGTTCTAGAGCAGCTAAGCCTAGGCCAGCTAAGATAGATACTGCTATAGCATAGACATAAACGAACCGGCAAGATGCGCGAAAGCCATTTAATACGGGAACATTGAAAACCAGTTTAGCAAGCCAAGGAAGGCTTCCTCCTAGCGCCAGTAAAACGGATATCAATGCTATTACAAGCCAAAACACTACAGTGCGATCACGACGGATCACAAGCGCAATTATGGATAAAGCCAAACCCATCGTTCCTGCGTATCCAGATAATTCGGTAGTACTAATAGCACCTACATAAGAGCCATTATAGTACCAATATCCAAATAAGTGCGGAAAGATGAGCATTGGAACCTGGCGTAAAGGTAAACTGTACCAAACAAACTCTGCATAAGGCATCTCACTACGGAATGTTTCACTAATCAATTCATAAGTTGGCAACCATTGGAATGCAGCAATCCCAAAACCTAAGCCAAATATAGAGAATATCGTAATCCAATAGCGCCACCCTAGTATTCTAGGCACAGTACCAAGGAAAATAGCATAAATTCCGCCTAACAGACAGGAGTATACCGTAATCTGGGGATGTCCTGAGATAAACATCAGACCGATGGAAAAACTACCCATTAGCAACCATAAAGGACTGAAATTCTGCCTAGTTCGACTCAACGACCATAACAATAAGGGAGTCCATGCTGCTCCATTAATCATCGCAGTATGCCCGAGGTGGGCTATCATAAAACCACTAAGACCTAAAATAAGGCCAGAAATAGTTGCTGCAAACTTCGATCGCGTTAAATCATACATAAATCCAAACATAAAAGTGCTGATCAACACATAGGAAGATATTATAAAAAAGTTAAACCCACCAGAAAAAAACCGAAAAATATGTCTAAGTGGGTTAAACATAAATTGCGTCAGATCCGCAGCCGCAGGCCAGCCACCTGCCCAATCATCTGACCAAAAAGTTAGTTCTGAATAAAAAGCAGACCATTGTCCGTCTGAAAGAAAAATATTGTCACTAAATAAAATCGGCGAGAAGAACAATGTATAGAATAATATAAAACCTGATAAAGCCCACAAAAATATATAGCGATCCAAGTTAGATTTTTTCCCAATTTTCATTTTTTATAGTTTCCCTAGTTTATGAATTTCAGATTCATTGGTCAGAAAAACAAGCCGGCTATTTAAGATATAGGAAGATAATATATAAACAGCACCAGAAATGACTTGGCTCACACCTTCATGAATACCAAGCTGACGAACCGAAACATATAAAGTCACGAAATTCAAACCGAACGCAATCGCAAACACGACCAAGAATCCCATGAACTCTTCGCTATGGTGGCCCTTAGAGCGAAAAGTAAAATTGCGGTGCAATGTATAGGCAACCAATAAGCCAAATCCATAGCCTAGAACGTTACTAACCTCCGGCGACAGATTCAAAATATACATCCCGCCAAAAATAATCATGTAACCGATCCCGGTATTGACACCACCAACCACCAGAAATCTAAGTAATTGATAGATATCACGCTTCATTTCGTTGCAGAAACAACATACTGCCCCCCCAGAGGTAACCACCAGAGTTTTGGTTCAAGCCACAAGAGACTCTTCCAGCCAGGAGGTATGAATAGACAATTTTGCACTCGCCTGTTTTTGAAACCCGCATCCGCCAACAAATGCTTGAGCTGGCGGGCTGAAATCAATATGGCATCCGCATCATACACGCAGTTACTGACAATACGCCGGGTCACAGGGTTGTAAGGGTTATGCTCAAAAACGAACAACTCACCGGTAGGCATCAGTCGCTTGAAAAGCTCTCCAGCAACCTGATCGCGTTGATCCAAAGGAACATGATGGAATACTCCAGCGACAAAGATCAGATCGAAGAGCCCTAGTGTATCCATTTGACCCTGTTCTTGAATAAACTCAACATCCGGGTGGTCTTGCCGCGCCATCTCCAAACTCGCTGCGGAAACATCCGAGCCTATCACCTTAGCCCCCGGAAACGCCGCTTTCAAAAAAGGAATGTTTCTACCAATACCACAGCCATATTCCAATAATCGATGTACAGGCGATTTTATTTTTTGCCGAATAAGTTCAACTTTATACTGCGCAAAATAAGCCTCACTCGGAGAAAAGAAAGACGTTTTTTCACTCAGCAAGGTGTTATAATTCTTTGTGTAATCATCAAAATCTACACGATTAGTCATGATAATTAATCTCCTCCTCAATAATGTAGCGAGGACGTCCTTTAACCTCCTCGTAGATACCACCGATATAAGCTCCCATGATGCCCAGAACAATCAATTGTACGCCGCTAAAGAGCAGCGACAATGCGACCAGTGTTGTCCAACCGCTTGGAATACTTTGATTGACGAAATAAGTTACGACTGAGACGATCAGATAAAGAAAGGCGAGCGCCGCAAAGCCTACCCCAAGAAAGATGCCAAAATGCAAAGGTCGGGTGCTGAAGGATAGTATGCCTGCCATGGCCAACCGTAGCATCTGTGATAGTGAATACTTCGATTCTCCGGCGAAACGGCGCTCCGCCGTAAATTCCACACTGACTTGGCGGAAGCCGATCCAGGAAAACAACCCCCGCAGAAACATATTGCGTTCACTGAAGTCAGTACTCAATGTTTGAGCTACCCGACGACTGATCAATCGAAAATCTGCGGCATTGGCATTGATCGGAACCCGCGACAGAGTTCCCATGAGACGATAGAACAGATTGCCCAAAGTACGCCGGATTAAACCGATTCCATCGGTTTCTCGCCGGATAGTGTAAACCACGTCCATGCCTTGACGATACTGCGACAAGAGTTCCGGGATCAATTCGGGGGGATGTTGCAAATCACTGTCCATCATCACAATCACATCGGCATCACAGGCGCTCTCGATGCCCGCCAACAGGGACATCTGATGACCAAAGCGAGAAGATAACGCTAAGGCTTTTGCCCTAGGATCCCTAGCTATAATTTCGCGCAGTACGTCAAGAGTATTATCTGTACAGCGATCTACGACAAACAGGATATGTGATTCAACCTCTGCCAAAGTATCCAATACAGCACGGGTACGGGCATAAAAATGAGCGATCACCTGTTCTTCATTGAACACAGGGGTCACAACAGTTAGTTTCAGTTTGGCCATCAGGGATGCTCCGATAACTGCAACAGCGCTTGGGTTTTGACGAGATCAGCATAAATGACTGGGACATCATAACCACGATGATTAGAGAGCGCGGCAGCTTCGCGCACGATAACCGAATCCAAACCAGCACTGGCGAGTTCACGTTTCAGGAATTCCTGCATACTAAGCGGAATACCACTTGCCACATGGTAGATCTCACCAGAGCATCCATAGTGGGCGATCGCCGATAATTGAACTGCTGCCGTCGCAGTATCGAGGTAATCCCGGATAGCGTCTAGCGGACCCACCTCAATGACCGACCGATGTCCAGCCAATACTTCACCAATCTGACGATCCAGGCGTCCCGCGAATAACCGATCTGAAATGCCGGGGCCATGCAAATTGAAGATACGCGCACAGACCACATCCACTCCGCTCCGCGCAAAATAGCCAGCCAGTTGGGTTTGCCAAGCTTTGCTAACCCCGTATGCGGACACCGGCACCAGTACCCGTTCTTCCCGTACCGGGTTTTCCTCAGGACGAACCACGCCATACTCAGCCGCCGAGCCGACTAGCACGACCCGCGTCATACGCTCCCCACGTCGTACCCATTCCAGAATCTGTTGTGCTGGCTCGACGTTAACCGCTCGCGCTTCAATCAGATCGTCAGCGAAGGTAGCCGCCAGATGCAACACCCAATCCGGCTGAGCTTGATCCAGCACAGTGGCGAGTTGCTGAGGATCGCGCATATCACAGGGCCAGTAAGAGACAACATCGGGTGAAGATGACTGCCGCCGCCCAACAGTGATTACTGAATAGCCTTCACGTCTGCATAGGTCGGCAATCACAGCGCGTCCCAGTGCGCCGGAAGCGCCGGTGATTAGCACTCGGGTCACGGCGCCAGTCCTAAACGAGCATAAAGCGCGTCGAAGTTCTGATCAGCGTATTCATAATCATCCGGACGGCCGATATCCAGCCAGTACCCATGAAACGGGCAAATCTGGATCTTCTGGCCTTGGGACAAACCATCGAGCATGAGGTGATCGAAACCATAAGGTTCTCCACGCGGCAGCGCATCGATCACCGAACGATGCATACAGTAAATGCCCATGCTGACATCGAAATCGAAAGTTGGCTTCTCCTGGAAGGCCGTCAGATGTTCGGATGCATTATATTGAAGGACGCCAAAATCAACCTTGACTTGGCGCCGGTAAGCGGAAACCGAGATGTGGCTATCACGTTGCACATGAGCCATATAAAACGCTCGGTAATCGAGATCGCTTAAAATATCGCCATTCATGACTAGGAAATTTTCCGGCAGGTCCGCCATCAACGTCAGCGGACCGATGGTGCTCAACTCTTGTTCTTCCAGCGAATAGTCTAGTCGAAGTCCGAAACGCGAGCCGTCACCAAAATAAGCCATAATTAGATGCGACAGATGATTCACCGCCAGCGTGATATGAGTGAACCCACTACGCGCCAACTGCATGATGACGATCTCGAGAATTGAGTATTTTCCACCCAACGGCACAAGAGGTTTGGGAATCAATGTGGTATAGGGTCGCAACCGAATACCCTTGCCGCCCGCTAGAATGATCGCCCGCATTTAATTGCTTGCCTCATAAAATTACAGGTTGTATAGCCAGGCTTTATAACGCCCCAAGTTCTCTGGCTGGCTGAACCAATTGATGGTTTCGCATAAACCAGCATCCAGATCGTGCTTAGGCTGCCACGGTGTCAATGTAGTTATTAAGCTATTGTCACCCATCAAGCGGAATACTTCCGAGGCATCCGGGCGTAATCTTTGTTCATCGGTAATGATGCAAGCTTCAGGATTAATAGCGGCAATCAACTTTTTCGCTACCGCTTCAATCGAGTATTCCTTTCCGGTGGCGATATTAATTTCTTTACCAACGGCTGCATCAGCTTCAGCCAAGGCGATAAAGCCTTCTACCGTATCCAATACATAGTTGAAATCACGAGTAGGGTGCAAACTGCCTAGGCGCAACTCAGTTTGACCTGAGAGCAACTGAGTGATGACTGTTGGAATAACTGCTCGGGCTGATTGTCGTGGGCCATAGGTGTTAAAAGGACGAACAATCACAACTGGAGTATCGAATGAACGGTAGAACGATTCAGCTAGCCTGTCCGCACCAATTTTGGTGGCGCTATAAGGAGATTGTCCTTGAAATGGGTGTTTTTCATTGATGGGAGCATATTGCGCCGTACCATAAACTTCCGATGTAGAGGTTACTAACAGGCGCGCCGTACCTAGTCGTTTGGCGGCCTGGAGAACGTTTAGCGTCCCCTTGATGTTGGTATCTACATAGGAATCCGGAGAATGATAAGAAAATGGAATCGCAATTAGTGCAGCCAAATGAAACACTACGTCACAACCGGTCATTGCTTCCAACACACCGTTGGGATCACGAATATCGCCTGCGAAAACATCGAGTTTCTCTAAGGTAGATTTAGGCAAAGTATCTAACCACCCCCAGCTATTGAATGAGTTGTAAAATACAAACGCACGGACTTGGTAACCTCGCTGCAAAAGTTGCTCTACCAGATGACTACCAATAAAGCCATCTGCACCCGTAACTAATATTCTCGCGCATTGAAGTTCCATAAAAATCAATACCTTTTATACTTTAAACGCTCATATCGGTAAACAGATGGAGCGCGGAATCATCAGGATTCGCAGGAAACTCGGAGTCACTCGCTTGAGGTTGTGGGCCCACTCAAACAGAGCGACGTACTGTGCCAGATATTTTTTGTGGAC
>JBAQIQ010000253.1:0-14818 GCA_049288935.1 Candidatus Competibacteraceae bacterium | reverse complement strand
TGGGTGCGAACAGGCCACCACCGCCTCCTCCGTTGCTGCCGCTGCCGACCATCCCGCCGCCGCCGCGAAAGTAGGCGCCATACCTCCCTCCGCCAGTCGCGTTGTTGGTGGAAAAAGTCACGTTCTCGACCGTGACCGTGCCGTCATAGACAAACAGCGCCCCGCCCAGCCCCGCGCCGCCGCCGCCAAAGTCGCTATTGCCGCCTTTCGCCAAGCCATTGCTCAGGGTCAGGTTCCGGATCGTCACCGTGCCGGATTTGACGAACAGCGGGCGGTAAAGGTCGTTACCGCTGATCGTGCGGGGGGTGGCGTCGCTTTGCAGGGTGACGTTGCTATCGATCAGCCGCTTCATCACCCCGGCGAGAGTCACGTCGGTGGTCAGGGAGATGGTGTCGTCACCGGGGCTGGTGTTGGCGTCGAGAATAGCCTTGCTGAGCGTGCCGGCGACCCCTCCTGTACCGTCGTCGGTCGGGGTCGTCACCTCGAAATTGGCGGCATAGGCGGGCGTCGCCAGAATGGTGGCCAGCGCGGCGACGAGACGGTGGGGTTTGCAAGGTATCGTTGTGGTCATGGTGAGGTCTCCCTGATAGTGGCCAACAGTGCGGGGTAGAAGGTTTGGTAATAACCGCGAAAGTTGTGGTGAAGCTCACGGGTGATGCGCGCCGAAACGGGGTGCGGCGCGGGTGGCAGAACCCGGGAATAGGTGCGATGCGGGTATTTGTAGCGATAATGGCTGTCGCTCTCGCCGGGCCGCACCGGCAGGTGGTTCGGATCAAACGGGGTTGGCGACAACCCCAGCCAGCGGTGGATGTCCTGCATCACTGCGACCGGTTCGGCCATCAGATGCTCGAACACCACGTAGTAAAGCTGTTGCTGCAACGGTTCCGGCACATCCTGCAAACTCTCGATGGCTTTCAGCGGCCCGCCGATCACCCCGTCCGCCGCCAGCAGCTTATCGGCGCGTGCGTAGCGCGACAGGTGCGCCAGGTGATCGGGGAAATCCAGCAGGCGGGTCTTGGCGTGCTGCGCCTCGATGGAACCGAGAATCTGCCCCAGCTCGCGCACGCAGATCAACATGCGAAATTCGGGATCGAACGCCTGCACCGTCTCGATCTGCGCCAGCCAGCCCCGGTTTTTGTCCACCGCCCAAGGCCGGTCGGTCTCGGCGAACCAGCCCGCGACGAAACCGCGCCAGGCGTTCACCAGCCGTTGATAAGCCCGCTCGAAATCGGCGTCCAGTTGCGCCAGCAGAAAGTCGTTGTCGCTCCACTGGTGGCGGAGTTGCACGAGAATCGGGCACAGCGGCGAACTGTTGCCGGTGCTGTAAATGTCCGGGTGCAGACCCAGCAACTGACAGAGCAGGGTCGAGCCGGCGCGCGGCAGGCCCGTCACGTAGAGTATCCGTGGAAAATCGCGCATGGCGGAATGATCGTGGTGGAATTTTTATTGTGGCTCATATTGGGTTTTGAGGACATGCTACCGGTTGCAATAGCGTGTCCAAAAGTGACCCCAGCAAGGCTCGGCCATGCCGTCTAACATGGTGTACGAAATCAAAGAACTCCAGGTAAATCAGCAGCTTTTCCTGAGAAATGCCGCGATGTGGGCGCAGCCAAGAGCGCAACAGCGACCAGAAGCCTTCCATCGTATTAACATGCACTGCGTAGAAACCGTCACTGTCTTCATCGCAGGCGTACTCTCCCGCACTATGGCAAACGCTCTTGTGAACCTATCTCCACTGGGGAAAGGCATCATAAATCACCGACTCATCGGTGTTGACCACTGTGCCGGGTTCGATGGTCTCCTTGATCAACGGTCGGATGGTGTGCTGCTGCACGTTTTCCAACAGGATCATCCGCACCTCGCCACCCCATTCCATCATACCGAAGATCGGCGGCATTCCTGTTGCCGATGGCTTACCACCTATCAGTTCCTCATCACGGGGCAAACGCGGTAGAAGGATGGTAAGGGTTGTTGCATTTGGAGTCGCCTTTCCAGCGCACGCAGACCCCGGGTGAACCAGGAGACGGCACTGCGGGCGAGCTTTCTAAAGCTCCAATGGTCGGGGTCGGTTTGTTCCTGGGTTTTTTTCCAGGGGCGTCGGGTGATCGCGGGCCTCCTCCTGGCCGATGCGCACACCCCAGTACATGGCCAAGGCCATGATTAACAATAACCGATCCAGTCGATCTGCGGCGCGTCGTTGCGTGTCTTTCAACGGAAAACCGCGACTTTTAAAGTCGGAGAACATCGGCTCAATGCCCCAGCGACTGGCGTCATCCCGCACCGTCGCTCGATTCGGCGGGTCATTCATCGCGAAGATCCAGGGTTCCGGGTGGCCCGACTCCTGCCAAATCGCCAGATTCGTGGGTATCCCCTGGTTGAACAACCACCCCTTCGGCCGATAGCGCTCGGTCTGCCCAGCGGCTAACGCTCCGGTCGTGGTGAGGTCCCCAAACCCTGGATCGACGTTCAGATTTCCTTTCAATCGTAACCGATAATGCCAACCGGGCTGAGCGTGGAGCCACGCGAACAAATCCACCGAGGGATAAAAGCGGTCCGCCGAGAGCAGCACCTCGGCGCCCGCCGGTAGCTACGCCTGAACCTGCTCTAATACGCCGCCCAGAAGCTGGGCGATCTGCGACGCCGGTTGCCCAGCGCCGGCGGGCTGGTCATTGCGCCGACTATCGAAATGGCTGAATACCTGGCCTGTCTCATCGAGCAGATCGAGGGCGAAGCGCCGGTGCTGGTGCATAACAAAATCTCCAATCCCGAAGGCAAGATCAGATCCTTCAAGAACACTGATAAACGCTGGCTGGTCTCGGTGGCGATGATCTCCGAAGGGGTGGATATTCCCCGCTTGCGGGTGCTGGTCTACCTGCCCAACGCTTTGACTGAACTGGCTTTCCGTCAGGCGATTGGTCGGGTGGTGCGCACCTATGGCCCGGACGACGACACCCGCGCCTATGTGGTCATGCCATCGTTTGAGATTCTTGAGCGCCATGCCCGTCGGGTCGAAGAAGAAATGGCGGCCTCGATCCGCGCCGGCCAAAGCATTCAGGCCAAACGCTGCCCGGCTTGTGGCAACGACTGTGCGCTGGGCGCGGCGGTTTGCCCATCCTGTGGCCATTCCTTTCCGGTGATAGCTCCCAAACTCAAGCTTTGCTCCGTCTGCGGGGCATTGAATTCCCGGAGCGCCTCCGCCTGTGAAAGCTGTGGCGCTTCATTTAGCGCCAGCTTTATGCTCACCCTCGATGAAGCGCTGCGTACCGGGGCCATTGTGCGTGGGATGGATTTGGACGAGGCCGAAGTCCGGGAATCAGAACAACTGGCTCCGTTGATCAGGGGCAAAATCCTCCAAAGCGGGGATGAAACTCTGGTGCGGTTGATGAAAAACCTGCCCGATGAAAGCTAGGTGCGGTTACGGGATATTCTTTTATGACCATAGAGTTATCAGTGGCTGCGTTTGCTAGAATTCCGCAATGAATGTTTAGGCGAAAAAACTCCGGCGATGAAAACCGACAAACCGCTAAACGCCCTATTGATCGCCAGCCCAAAGGCGTTCCGCTTTTGACCGATGGCATCGAATTGCCTGGCCCCTATCAAGGCCGCTCGGTGGCTTTCAAGGAACTCGAACAGCGGGCAGACCTGGTCTTTGATGAACTGAGAAGGAGAACCCCTGATGACCCTCGCACTACGCAGACAAACAATCGTGGATCGCAACCACATTATTACCCTTGAAGTTCCTGATTTGCGTCCCGGTGATCGTGTTGAAATCATCGTACTCGTTGAGCAGGATGTGGAACGAGAGAAAAAAGGAGGTCAAAGCTTTCTCGATGCCATCGCCGGCGTCGAAATCGATGCGCCAGTCGATTATTCGACCGCATTCGAAAACCAACTTTATACCAACCCCCGTGATTTATGATCGACTCCACAGTCTTCCTCGACACGGGTTTCGCAATCGCTTTACTGTCGCCTCGTGACCAATATCACGCAGCCGCTCTACGTTTAGCGGCTGAAATCCAGCGGCAAGGAACCAAGGTCATTACCAGCGATGCTGTACTGCTGGAAATAGGCGCGGCGCTCGCCAAACTCACTTATCGCCTTGCTGCGATCAAGCTCATTGATGGACTACGGTTTGATTCCAAAGTTGAGGTAGTACCGCTTGACAACAAGCTGTTCGATGCCGGTTACCAACTTTTTCGCAAACGCCCGGACAAGGAATGGAGCTTAACAGACTGCATTTCCTTCATTATCATGCAAGAACAGCATATTTCCCAAGCGCTCGCCGCCGACGAACACTTCAGACAGGCTGGATTGATCCCGCTCCTGTTGCAAATCTGATGGGTTGAAATCAGGTTCATCTTCCACTCTTGGCAAGCGAATGAAGGTAAATTTTCTTATCAAACAAGAAAGTTTATGGTCTCAGCCCTCTCCATCATCCCATTCCCCAAAGCCTGTGCAGGCTATCTCACTGTTTTTAATCATCAATAGGCCATTTTCGGTAGTTGGCGCATGTTGGCTATTTCTGCCCAACCCTGCCTGACGAAAGCTGGACTCGGTTACGGGACATCCTGGCCGTACCCAATGCCGAACCCGGCGACCCGCGTCTGACAGAATATCGTCAGTTGCTGGAGTCTCGGCTAGCCCTGTTGCCCAGACACATTCACCCGCCGCACTGATTGACCAAAAATAGTCTTTTTGACAGACTAGGTCTGTTTTTCAGACTATTTAGAGAGGGTCATCATGCCAGCGATCAATCTTAACGAAGCCAAAGCCCATCTCTCCCGGTTGGTCGACGCGGCTGTTGCCGGTGAAGAAATCATCATCGCCAAAGCAGGCAAGCCGGTGGTGCGGCTGGTGCCGGTCGATGAGCTCGCACCCCGTCAACCGGGTATTGCCAAGGGTCGGACCACCGAGGCATTCTTTGAGCCACTGCCCGAGCAGGAGTTGGCCGCATGGGAAGCGTAACCGACTACCTGCTGGATACGCATGCGCTCCTGTGGTGGCTCTTTGATGATCCCAAACTATCGAACGCCGCCCGCGAAGCCATCACCCATCCTGAACACCGCCTGTGGGTAAGCGCCGTTTCAGCCTGGGAAATCGCGACCAAGGCTCGCCTGGGCAAGTTACCGGAGGCTGGGGATGTTCCCGCGCGACTGGACTATTACCTGCGCAAAGCCCGGTTCTTGGAACTGCCCGTAACTATCAGCCATGGATTACGCGCGGGTACGCTGCCTGGTCCGCATCGGGATCCTTTCGACCGCATGTTAATGGCGCAATCGCTGGCAACGGATTATCCGATCATCACGATTGACCCGGTGTTCAGCGAGTACGGCGTTACTGTTCTCTGGTAAAACTCCGCTCTTCCAAGATCGGACGTTACCCCTGTCAAAGCAGGAATAGCCGCCGTCATCCCGCTGTCAACAAACCGCAATACATCCTCCTTATGCTGCTTCGATTCAATGCGCGTTATGCGCAGGGTCGCCAATCGATTCAAAAAGCTAACGGAGATGTTGCCATGAAATTGTCCAAGTTCGCCCAAGCCCTGTTCTGTGCGGCAGCCATGGCCGGTTTAACGACGGTCGTCTACGCCAAAACCGAATTGCTGGTTTACACCGCTGTTGAGGCCGATGAACTGGCCGGGTTCAAGAAAGCCATCGAAGCCGACTACCCGGACCTGGAGATTAAATGGGTGCGGGATTCCACCGGTATCATCACTGCCAAGTTGCTGGCCGAGAAAGCCAATCCGCAAGCCGATGTGGTGTGGGGTCTGGCGGCGACCAGCCTCAAATTTCTGGCCGATCAAGGCTACTTTCAGCCGTATGCGCCCAAAGGTGTGGAAAAGCTCGATCCCAGGTATAGGGACAGCGCCAAACCACCGGTCTGGATCGGGCAACGCGCCTGGATCGCTTCTCTGTGCTTCAACACCGTAGAAGCCGAAAAACTCAAGCTGCCCACGCCGACCTCCTGGCAGGATCTGACCCGTCCCGAATTCAAGGGACATGTCGTCATGCCGAATCCCAATTCCTCCGGCACCGGCTTCCTTGATGTGTCCGCCTGGCTGCAAATGTGGGGTGAGGACAAGGGCTGGAAATTCATGGATGGCCTGCACGAAAACATCGCCCAGTACACCCACTCCGGTTCCAAGCCTTGCAAAATGGCCGCTGCTGGAGAAATCCCAGTCGGCATCTCCTTCGCTTATCGCGGCGCTCAGGAAAAAACCAAGGGTGCGCCCATCGAAGTGATCGCCCCCAGTGAGGGCGTGGGCTGGGATCTGGAAGCGTTCGCCATCGTCAAGACGACCCAGAAGCTCGAAGCCGCCAAGCAGTTAGCGGACTGGTCGGTCACGCGCAAAGCCAATGAAATATATAACGAAGGCTATGCAGTGGTCGCCATGCCCGGCGTCGCCAAGCCAGTGCCCAACTACCCGGAAGGCATTGCCGGCAAAATGATCAAAAACGACTTTGAATGGGCGGCGCAGCATCGTGAGAAAATTCTGGCCGAGTGGAGCCAGCGCTACGACAGCAAGTCGGAGCCGAAGAAATAGGCAACCCGCGCCATGACGACCCCCTATCTTCGTATCCGCAACGTTACCAAGCGCTTTGGTGATTTCATTGCGCTGGATGATGTCAGCATCGACATTCACCAGGGCGAGTTCGTCTGTTTTCTCGGCCCCTCCGGCTGTGGCAAAACCACCCTGCTCCGCGCCATTTCCGGGCTGGACATTCAAACGCAGGGCGTCGTCGAACAAAATGGCCAGGATATTTCCGCCCTGCCACCGGCCAAGCGCGATTTCGGCATCGTGTTCCAGTCTTACGCACTGTTTCAGAACCTGACCGTGGCCCGCAACATCGCCTACGGTCTGGAGAATCGCAAGCAGCCCAGGGCGATGATTCAGCAACGGGTTCAGGAGTTGCTGGAACTGATCGGTCTGCCCGATAGCGGTCATAAATATCCTTCGCAACTGTCCGGCGGTCAGCAGCAACGGGTGGCGCTGGCCCGGGCGCTGGCGATTTCACCGGGCCTGCTGTTGCTGGATGAACCCCTGTCCGCGCTGGATGCCAAAGTCCGGGTTTATCTGCGCGATGAGATCAAGGCGTTGCAGCGGCGGCTTGGCATCACCACCATCATGATCACCCATGATCAGGAAGAAGCCATCAGCATGGCCGACCGCATCGTGGTTATGCGCAACGGCAAAATCGAGCAGATCGGTACGCCGCTGGAGATTTATCATCAGCCGGCCTCCCTGTTTGTCGCCGAATTCATCGGCGCGATGAACCTGTTGCCGGCGACCCTGGTGCGTCAGGGCGAAATTCAACTGGGGCAAACCCGGCTGGCCTGCAAAATGGACGGCTTTGCCACCGGCGCTTCCGTCCATGCCGCCGTGCGCCCGGAAGATGTCGTTTGCACGGGGCGAACCAACGGCCACGCCAACAGCTTCCAGGCCGAGGTGCAGGATATGGAATTCATGGGGCCGTTCTTCTGGCTCAGTCTGGGCGGCGGGGAACTGGGCGACCATCGCTTGCGGGCGCAAGTGTCGAGCCAACGGGCGCGCGAACTGGATTTGCGCCCACGCGACTCCATGCACTTGCACATCCCTGCTGAACAGATTCGTTTGTTCCCTAACGGTTATCCGCATGGCTGAAGCAATCGTCATGGCCGCGCCGCGCATCCGTCCGCGCCTGGGCCGCGATGAGTGGCTGACGGGCGGCGGGTTGCTGGTGCTGGCGCTGTATCTGGCGGTGACCCTGTTGATTCCTCTGGTCATCATGCTGGCCAAGAGCTTGGAGGATAGCGAAGGCGCTTTCGTTGGCTTGGCCAATTTCGCCCAGTACTTCAGCAATCCGGCGCTGTCCAGCGCGATCGGCAACAGCGTGTGGGTTTCGGCGCTGGCCACACTGATCGTCATTGTGCTGGCCTTCGGTTACGCCTATGCCCTGACCCGCAGTTGCATTCCGTTCAAGGGCTTTTTTCGGCTGGTCGCGATGGCTCCTTTGCTGGCCCCGTCGCTGCTATCGGCGATTGCCCTGATTTATCTGTTTGGCAATCAGGGCATATTAAAGGGCTGGCTGTTCGGGGAAAGCATCTATGGCCCGGTCGGCATCGTCATGGGTTCAGTGTTCTGGACCTTTCCCCATGCGCTGATCCTCCTGATCACTGCCCTGTCCAGCGCCGACGCCCGGTTGTATGAAGCTTCGGAATCCTTGGGAGCCACTCGCTGGCGCACCTTCATGACAGTGACGCTGCCGGGCGCACGCTATGGCCTGATCAGCGCCACGTTTGTGGTGTTTACTCTGGTTATTACCGATTTCGGCGTGCCCAAGGTCATCGGCGGCCAGTTCAACATGCTGGCGACCGATATTTACAAGCAGGTGGTGGGACAGCAGAACTTTCAGATGGGCGCAGTGGTGTCGCTGATTCTGCTGTTGCCGGCATTGCTGGCGTTTTTCGTTGAACGCTGGGCGCAGACCCGGCAGGGTTCCGCAGTCTCCAGCCGCGCCGTTCACTACCAGGCCAAACCCCGTCCAGTACGCGACTGGGCGCTGCTCGGCTGGGTGAGTTTAACAGCGCTGCTGATTCTCGGCATTCTGGGCATGGCGGCGTTCGCTTCGCTGGCTAAATTGTGGCCCTATAATCTCAGCCTGACCTTGAGTCATTACGATTTCAGCAATGCCGACGGCGGCAGTTGGGCCTCTTATGGCAACTCGATCCGTTTGGCGCTGTACACGGCGTTCTTCGGCAGCCTCATTGTATTTGCCGGAGCCTATCTGGTGGAAAAGAGCGCGGTCGTGAAACCGCTGCGCACGGCGACGCATCTATTGGCGCTGATCCCCATGGCCGTGCCGGGGATGGTGCTGGGGTTGGCCTACATTTTCTTCTTCAACGCGCCGGGCAATCCGCTCAACTTTCTCTATGGGAGCATGGCCATCCTGGTGCTGGCCACCATCGCCCATTTCTATACGGTCAGCCATCTCACCGCGCTGACCGCGCTCAAGCAACTCGATCCAGAGTTTGAATCGGTGTCGGCCTCGCTGAAAACCCCATTCTACCGCACCTTCTGGCGAGTGACGACGCCGATGTGCCTGCCGGCGATTCTGGACATTGGCATCTATTTCTTCATCAACGCCATGACCACGGTCTCGGCGGTGGTCTTCCTTTATTCGCCCGATACCACACTGGCTTCGGTGGCAGTGTTGAATATGGATGATGCCGGCGATACTGCGCCAGCGGCGGCGATGGCGATGCTGATTGTTATCACCGCCGGCGCGGTGCGGCTGCTGCACACGGGACTGAGCCACTGGCTGCATCGCCGCACCCAGGCATGGCGAGGGGGTAAACGGACTTGAGCGATCTTCATCAAGGGTTGCCTCTTCGCCATACTTGGGTGCGTAGTGCAGCACGATTATTCCCAAATTGAGCGAATAGGATTTACAATGATCCAGTGTCAAGTCACATAAATAAAGTGTGACAGTGGGACAAGCGCGTTTTTAAATTTTTCCAACAACACCTTTGGAGTTCTCCGTTATGTCACTGATGAAGCGTTCCCTGGCTGAGTTCATCGGCACCTTCTGGCTCGTTTTAGGCGGCTGCGGTGCGGCGGTTTTCGCTGCTGGCGTCCCTGGTGTCGGCATCGGGTACCTGGGGGTCTCCTTTGCCTTCGGTCTGACGGTGCTGACCATGGCCTACGCGATTGGCCACATCTCCGGCTGTCACCTCAATCCGGCAGTTTCGGTGGGTCTGGCCGTCGGCGGTCGCTTTAACGCTGCCGATCTGCCCATGTACATTATTGCGCAGACTCTGGGCGCCATCGTCGCAGCCTTTCTGATTTTTTACGTCGCCAGTGACATGGGGTTGCACAAGGCAGGTCAAGCGACCTTCGCGCTGGCCGCCAACAGTCTGGCTGTCAACGGTTATGAAGCGCTCTCGCCTCAGGGCTATGGCCTCATGACCGCCCTGGTGACTGAGGTGGTTATGACGATGATGTTTCTATTCATCATCCTGGGCGTCACCGACAAGCGCGGCGTCGCCATGGCGGGCGGACTGGCGATTGGTCTGGCTCTGACCCTGATTCATTTGATCTCTATCCCCGTCACCAATACTTCGGTGAATCCTGCTCGTAGCACGGGTCCGGCCCTGGCGCTCGCCTTTTCGGGCGAAGGCAAGGCCCTGGCCCAGCTTTGGCTGTTTTGGTTAGCGCCGATCGGTGGCGCCGTCCTGGCCGGAGTCATCTATCGGTTCTTCGAGCAGGACGACTGAGCCTGATCCAAGGGCCAGAGCGCCCACGGGTTGTCATAAACCGGCGCCAGGCGCCGGTTCAAAACGCAAGGGCTCAATCAGCAACGGTGCGTAGTCGGGAAAATAAGTTCCCCCCTCGGCAAAGGGTCGATCAGGATCAATCAGGGTCTCCGCGACGCCCACGCCATAAGTGATCAGGGCCGGGTTCTCCAAATCGACCGGTCGGTCGGTGATCACCTCTCCAACCTGGTAGGGCCGCCCATCCTGATGGGCGAAGCCCTCTCCCTCCTGCCGGAAATAGCGGAAAGTCACTGGCGTTTCCGGGAAGATATCCTTCCCTTTGACATAGCGTTGCGTAGCGACCACCTGCCGATAACGAGCAGCAGCGGCCAAAGCATCTGCTTGAGGTGGATACAACAGTTCGCCGCGAATGGCTCCGTTAGCCGTCAGATAATCGCCCCGTCCGGTCAGCTCACGCAGTAGCGCCTGCCGCCGCGCCTGACTCTGCTGGAAACTCAGCGCATTGGTGGTGTCCAGCGCCGGCCAAGCCGCAGCATAGCCATGGGTCGGCTGGATGAAGTTGGCCAGAAACCGCTCGATGGCGGCGGGCATATCCCCATACAAGCTCGCGCCCACCACGTTATCCAGGAAGTGGCGGAATTCGCCCGTGCTCAATCCCCGATTCAATGGATCGCCCAAGCGGGCCTGACCTGGCGTTTGGTCCGGCGCAGCATCCGCTTTGGCCAGATAGCGTAAATAGTCCATTTCCTTCCAGCCCCATTCTCCAGGAAACTTGCGCGGCAATGACCAGGTGGAGTCCACGGTATTACCGACTCCAGAGGTGAACATGGGGAATTCGGTGGTCATGACCCCGCTGTGGCAGCCAATGCACTGCGCCAGTTCCTCGCGGTTCTGTGGTCGCAATGCGCCGCTTTTGTCTTCGATGTAACCGGCCAGATACCAACCCACGCCATTATCTACCCAGCCCTGCTCATCATTGCCATAGACCGGCGCACCCTCCTCTTTGAGACCGGGGCGGAATTGCGTCGGATAGAACGGCTTCCACTTGTACATGTAGCGGATTTCCTTGACCCGGCGGGCGCGAGTTCCCGGATAAGGGCTGACCACTGGGTTGCCGTCCGCGGCGACATCCACATAATGCAGGGGATGGGCGATTTCCGTGCCGACCGGATACAGGCCGCGTTCGATCGCGACGGTCCGGGCTGCGCCCTGGTAAAACTCACCATCCTCGGCGCGTAGCCGATCCTGAATGGCCCGCTCCAGTCGGTCGAGATTCTGGGCGTAGATGTTCAGATCGAAGTGGCCATCTTCACGTTGCATGAACGATTTGGGCAAGCGGACATAGATACCGGATACCGAACCGGTCATCGGGGTGAAAATGCCGTAGGGCATGAAATTCACCGCTCGCCAACCGGTGATCCAGCGCCCGTCGCGATCCTGGAAATAGCCATTGCGCGGCGTATTGGAACGGACGAAACCGTCGGCGCCTGCGGGTAAATCCGCCGGGTCGAGACCTGGAAATAGCCGAAACGGTGATTCCTCGCCGCCATCCCAGTGACGTGGATCGCCGGGCCGCTGCTGGAAAGCGGCCTGCCAGTTCTCTTGCCGAATATACGCTCGCATATCCCAAGCCTGAGGATCGAGACCCAGCGCGGCGACGGCTTCGCGCAACTTTTCGGGCGTCAGGGTGTTTTCCCAGGGATTGCGGCTCGGCGATACGGTGAAGGGATTGATCGGCGTGAAAGAATATTCGAGCTGCAGATTACCAAGGCGTGGTTCGGCGCCCGCCTGCGGAAAGTTGTTACCCAGCCCCGCCTTGTAAACCCCGTTGGTGTGGCAAAACAGGCAAGCGTTCTGCGTGCCCCGCGAAGTCTCAATATGGCACTGAGCGGGAATATGGGCGTAAGGGTTGGAAAAGGTCAGCGGGCTGCGGAAATCGCCCCGTGGAAAACCGACCTGAGTCGAAGCAGAGGCGCCGCGATTTGCGTTGTCCGCAGCTTGAGCATTGGCCAGCCCCTGACGGTCGTTGCACCCGGTCAATACTGCTGTGCTCAGGATCAACGTGGTCACGACCGGTTGTAAAAAAGATGGGCGGCAATTCATACCGAACTCTCCTACTGAAAAAACAAAAAAGCTGGCGATTGCACGAATCGCCAGCCTGATTCATTTGCACCTACCGCATGCTTATAAGCCTGGAATGCCCCCGATATACCCGACGGGCGCATAGAATTTGTCGATCATCGGCGTCAGTTGCACCTTGAGATCGGCGTTGATGGTGCTGATGAAATCGCCCCAATGCTGGGAGTTGGCCATGATGTAGGCGTGGCCGTTCAGATTCTCCACCACCTGCAATCCATTGGTCTCCGCGCCGGCCGTCACGGTCAAGATACGGCTCAACTTCTGGGTGTCCACGTTATAAGCCCAGATGAAATTGTTGACGTGCATTCCCGAGTCCTCGCCGATGAACAGAGTGCGCATCTTCTCGGAGAAGAACACATTGTCGGTGTTGGCGACAGAGTTGACATCAGCAGTGTTGCCGAAGGCGTCAGCGGGAATCGGCTTACCCAACAGTTTCGGCTCCACGGACATGCGGGTCGCTACCCAGTCGGAGTTGATGGCGTTGCCCTGGGTATCCTTGAGTCCAGCCTTCAGCTCCAAAGTGTAGGTCGCGCCGGCCTTGTTCTCGGGCAAGCGGATATGATCAGCCGGTTCCTTGGGATCGGAACGCATACTGGTCTCGATCCGCGACATGGCCATGTACAGTTTTTTGTCTGTGGCGTTGATCGCCAGGCCTTCCATCTTGGTCCATTCGGTCGTGCCGCCGAGCAGCGCCGTATAACGGCGGGTTTCCAGGAAGGCAGCGGCCTTCTCCATGCCGGGTTTGAGTGCCAGACACTCATCAGAGGCGGAACCGGCCCGCACCCGTTTGTAGCCCGCCGCGCACTGCCCCTCAACGGGCGCAACTGCGTCGAAGATGTCAGCGAAAGTGAGGCTGTTGGCCAGCGCCCCGATTTCAGCGTTCGTGCCATGGCCCAAGCGAATCCAGGTCAGATTGGCGCTGCCGCCACCCTGGTCGCTGGTCTGATCCCATTTGGCCGTATACAGCGTGCCGGCCGAAAGATCAGCCGCTTTGTCCGCCACGAACATGGTCATTTGCACATAAGCGCCGTCATCGCCCAGATAGGCGGTCCGGCGGTCCGGCATGACGAGCGCCTGCTCCCAAGTGCCGCGTCCCATGGCGTAATGCTTGACTACGCTGGTGGAACCGTCGGCCTTGACGGTGACTTCGGGAATGATGCCGTAATGATAAGGATTCGCCTCGCGCTCGCCCTTGAAATACAGCTCACGCATCGCTTTGAGACCGGCGGTCGTGGCGCCGTAGTTTTTGGAATCCAGCGGGTTATAAATCAGATCGTAGTCTTCTTCGGAACCCAGATGCGTGTTCCATGGCGTTTGCGAACCGAAACAGGGAATCCAGATGCCGTTCACGCCCGAGAAGTCGATGGGCTTGACCTTGGTCGCGGTCAGCTTGCCGTCGCCGGCCTGGGTGATGTCGCTCAGGGTCATCGACATCGGCATGCGGGTGTACCAGCCCGGCGCGGTGAAAGCGACCGAACCGTCGCTCAGAATCCAGTCGTACTCGTAATGGGTGACCAGAAACAGTTTGTTGTCTATTTTCAATAGGCTGTTCGCATCTGGCGTTTCGGCCACCACCGGATTGCCCATCGGGTCGAGCAACGGCTCCATCTTGTAGTTGTAGAGTTGCCCAGCCGGATGTTTCTTGCCGTTGACCTCGGCTACCGAGTCTTTCACGCTGAACAACACGTTGTAGGTCAGCGGATGATCTTCCACGCGCCCATCGGTGTAGGTGATCTTGGCCACTGATTTTGAGTAGGTCTTGGCCAGCTCATCAGTCGTGGCCGGCGCTGGCGTCTCGGTAAAGTCCACAGCACGAACCGACGTGGTTTTTTGGTCGTCATCGCTGTCATTGCAGCCGACCAGCCCCAGCGCGGAAAAAACCGCAACCGTCAATAACTTCATTCTCATGGCAAAGAACTCCCCGGAAGACAGATATATGTTGTTCAAGAAACTATCTTCGTTTGCCAAGGTTGCTGAAAAATGACAGTTCAGTGAATGTCAGGTTACCGGAGGCATCATAAAGCGCGGCGACCAACGGGGATGGAAAAATGATGAAAATAGTGATTGCCCCCGGTGCGCTCAAACACTATCTGACCGCTTCCGAAGCGACGGAAGCCTTGGGGTGCGGCGTTGCCTGGAATGGCCTGAACTTGAACAACGACTGACGCCCTCACCCCATTTTTCCCGAATGCGGGGAAGAAAGACCACTTTGCCCCAAGCCCCCAGTGCAGTGATACACTTCAACTCATCAAAAGACGGATCGTTATGCAGTCGCTTTATAACCTTCAGTCTCCGACCTCAAGGAATATCGCCATGTCTGAAATCGCCCAGTTCGCGTCTCATCCCAACCGCCGTCAATTTCTAACCCTCCTGGCCACAGGTTCTGCCGCGCTCACTCTCGGCGGCTTAGCTAATCCCCAATTTG
>JBAQIQ010000252.1:0-2311 GCA_049288935.1 Candidatus Competibacteraceae bacterium | reverse complement strand
ACGCTAGCCTGGTTGTTGGCGCTGTTGAGGTCGCTGATGTCCGATGGGTCGGTGTTGAGTTGCGCGGTGGCCTGCACGGACCCGGCTCCGGCGCTCGGTGCGAAGGTGGTATTGATCGTGAAGGTGGCGGTGCCGTTCCTGTCCAGATTGACCGAAGCGTTCAGGTTGCCCGATCCGCTGGCGGGGCAGGTGGAGCCGGCGCTCGCCGTGCACGTCCAGGCGCCATAGGTGAGGCCCGGGGATGTGCTGAGCACGCTGACGCCATTGGCGGTATTGGTATTGTCGTTGCGGACCACCACGGTCAAGACCACGGGTTCGCCGCTCGCAGCCACCGTTTTGTCGGCGCTCATGGCGATGGAAAGATCGCCCGGCTTTCGGATCGATGTGTCGCGGATCTCATGGAAATTGGTCGATCCGCCCGTGGAACCGCTGAAGCCGAGCTTGAACGTGGCGGGCAGGGCCGTTTGTCCGGTCGCCGTGCTCAGATCGTACTCGTTGATCTCCGTGACATAGCCGGAACCGTAGTCGACCTTCACCGTGATCTTGCCGCCCAGGATGACGATCTCAACGGGGCGTGCGCCGGCTCTACTGCTAGTGGCAATTCCTTGGCTCACGACCTTGCCGGCCAAGTAGCGATAGCCCGTAGTGCCGTTCCCAGAACCCCGCAGCACGATCGAGTTTGGCCTTTGTGGGTTCGTGCCCGGCGGGGTTCCCAAGGCTGGATCGTTGGAGAAATTGCCAAATTCGTCGAAGCCAATTCCGACATAGGCATTGGTGAGACCAGCAGTCGTCTGGATCTTGGAGTAGCCGAGCGCACCACCGGAGGCGCCGGGCTGGGGATTGGCCGTGCTGCCGTCGAGCAGGAAGAAACTGAAGCCGTCGGCTCCCGAACCGCCATAGGTGGCGTAGCTGAAGCGGACGACGATGCCGTCCGTGCTGGGAAAGGCCGTGTCGTAAATGGCTGTCCCAGCTTGGTTGCCACTCGCGCTGGTGAGACGCAACCAGCCATTGCCCGCACCGTCGGCGTTTGCGGTCAGCGCCGTCGTGCCCGACAGCAGCCAGCCGGGCGCCGTGGTGCTGCGGAAATCCTGGATGATGGGGAAAGTCGCTGCTTGGGCGTGCGCTGGCCCAGCCTGCACGAGAGCCAGCAGGCCAAGGGCCAGCAGCAACAATAGCCCCGCAAATCGATTTGGAAGACCCAGAATCGAAATTATCTGCTTATTAAGCGGCATAGTGGTTCACTCCCAGATCAATCGACAATCACGTTCCAGCCGGTGACATTTACACCGAAGAGACCCATCGCGACCAGAGGCAACTTTTTCCTGTCAACCATTTTGATAGATGGCAATTTCAAAGGCCAGACCGGTACAGAGTGAGTTTCGGATAAAAATAGAAAAGAGCTTAATAACTTGAAATTCTTGCAACTTGAGCGACGGTTTGCGCGTCGGTAAAGGCGCCTAGTCGTTGCGCAGATTGTGGCGATGTTGGTGACCCGGTACAGCCTCTGCCAGAGGGTCTGGCACATTCGGCGAGAGGGGGAGCGGCAATCGCTCAGTGGATTATAGATGAATCTCTGATTTAATTTTGCGATGGTTTAGCCAAATGCAAGATTGGCCCTGCGGCGCGATGGCCTCGGCGATGGCGTCCAGATGCCGGGCGGTTTGGGTCAGGCTGACGATGTGACTGACCTCGCCGATGCCGATGCGCTTTAGCTCTTCGTGCAGGGTCGGCAGGTTATACTTCGCTAACCCGCCCATGTATCTATTGTCTTTCCGCCTGAGCGCCGGACATCCCGAACCACCCCGGCGCTGCGCGCCACCCCTCCTTCGCCAAGGAGGGGAACCGGGATGTCCGGCTATGATCTGGAAAAATAATACATGGGAAATATAAAACCTACCGGGAATTGGTATAACCAATGGCTTTCATGGTAGGTCATCCTGGATGATAAGGGGGATAGTCGGCATAGCCGCGACCGTCGCCACCGAACAGGGTGGACGGATCGAAGGCTGCGAGTGGCCAGCCGTTGGCAAGGCGGGCGGGCAGGTCGGGGTTGGCGATGAAGGGCCGGCCAAACGCCACAAGGTCGGCCAGTCCGGCAGCGAGGATGGCTTCGGCGCGGGCCTGATCGTAGCGGCCAGCGACGATGATTGCACCCTCGAACCGGCGGCGCAGCTCGCGGCGGAATTCGTCCGGCACTTGCGGCGCGTCGTCCCAGTCGGCTTCGGACAGATGGATATAGGTGAGGCGCAGCGCGTTCAGCCGCCGGGCCGCTTCCAGGATGGCCGGGATGATGTCGGGACAGGCCATGCCC
>JBAQIQ010000251.1:0-3783 GCA_049288935.1 Candidatus Competibacteraceae bacterium | reverse complement strand
ATCTTTCATAGTTCGTGGAGTTATCCTGATGAAAAACAACGTTTTAATTATTGGCGCCGGTGGTGTCGCCCATGTTGCGGCCCACAAAGCGGCCATGCACAACGATGTACTGGGCGACATCTGTATTGCATCGCGGACGCTGGAGAAGTGTGACCAGATCACCGATAGCGTTAACCGGAAAGGGCATATTAAAGATACCACCAAAAAACTTTACTCACGCCAAATCGACGCCCTTGACATTCCGGCGACAATCAAGCTAATTCATGAAACGCATTCACAAATTGTTATTAACCTCGGCAATGCCTTTATTAACATGTCGGTTCTGGAAGCCTGCCTTGAAACCGGAGCAGTTTATATTGACACCGCTATTCATGAAGACCCGGACAAGGTCTGTGAAACTCCGCCTTGGTACGCTAATTATGAATGGAAGCGTAAAGACCGTTGCACGGAAAAAGGACTGACCGCCATTCTCGGTGCGGGATTTGATCCTGGTGTAGTCAACGCCTACTGTGCGTTGGCTGTAAAACGCTATTTCGACAAGATCGATACGATTGACATTTTGGATGTCAATGCCGGAAGTCACGGCAAATATTTCGCCACCAACTTCGACCCGGAGATTAACTTTCGCGAATTTATCAAAGTCTGGACCTGGATCGACCGCCAGTGGAAAGAGTATCCCACACATTCCGTCAAGCGCACCTACCACTTTCCGGCGGCCGGCCCTTGCCCCATTTACCTGAACGGCCATGACGAATTGCACTCGCTATCAAAAAATATCGACGCCAATAGCATCCGGTTCTGGATGGGGTTTGGCGACCATTACATCAACGTCTTCACTGTGCTGCGCACCCTGGGCTTTCTTTCACACCTGCCGGTCACTCTAACGACAGGCCAAGAAGTAGTGCCACTCAAGGTTGTTAAAGCCCTGTTGCCCGACCCACAAACTCTGGCTCCCGGTTATACTGGAAAAACCTGCATTGGTAATTTCGTCAAAGGCTCGAAAGATGGGAAGGCGCGGGAAGTTTTTATTTATCAAGTTTCCGATCACAAAAAGTGTTTTGAAGAAGTCGAATCGCAGGGTATCAGCTATACGGCTGGCGTTCCTCCAGTTGCCGCAGCGATGCTCGTTGCTCAAGACATTTGGAATCCAAAAACGATGGTAAACATCGAAGAATTGGACCCAGAACCGTTTATTGCCCTTCTGGACCGAATCGGCCTGCCGACGGATATCAAGGAAATTCAACCCGGCAGTACGGAATCATTTGATGGAACGGTCAGGGACTTGGAAACAGAACTGGCGGAATCGACGGCAACCGTCACTATCTCAGCCGCCAATCCAATGATAGCCCTGGCCCCCAGGAAATAGCCAGGCACTGCAATCCCTCAATGTAGCCGGTTTTTAACCGGCTTTCGCCAAGATCGCTTTATCCCGGAAAAGTAAAATCATGTATCGCAGCTACTATTCCCCTGCTGAGTGGCAAAAAATGATCGGGTTCTCTGAAAATAAAGAGACGCCCTTTTTAGTGATTCTGCTGGAAAGAGTTCAACAAAAATTTACAGAATTTCGCAGAAATTTCCCCCAAGCAAAAATTTATTACGCCGTTAAAGCCAGTCCCGGCGAGGAAATACTGACTTTGCTCAGAGATCTCGGCTCCTACTTCGATATCGCTTCCATTTATGAGCTGGACCAAGTGCTTGACCTTGGGGTTTCACCTGACCGCGTCAGTTTTGGCAACACGATTAAAAAAGCAAAGCATATCCGTGAAGCCTATGAAAAAGGGGTCAGACTCTTTGCCAGCGACAGTGAAGCTGATATTCGCCATTTAGCTAAAGAAGCGCCTGGCTCACGAATTTTCTTTCGTCTGTTGATGGACGCAGTGACTTCTGACTCCGACTGGCCATTGTCACGAAAATTTGGCTGTCAGCCTCGCATGTTGACCGAACTCGTGAAACTAGCCGCCGACCTGGGATTGGAACCTTATGGCGTTTCATTCCACGTCGGTTCGCAGCAGCGCGAAATCCCGGCTTGGGATGTGGCGATCTCTCAGGTAAAGCGCTTATTCGAACAGATGGAGAGAGAAAAAATCTATTTGAAAGCGATGAACATGGGGGGTGGCTTTCCGGCAGACTACCTCATTAAATCCAACTCACTCTCCGTCTATGCGGAAGAAATTAACCGTTATGTCAGCTCGCATTTTGGCGACTCCGCTCCAGAAATTTACCTGGAGCCAGGACGCGGACTCACTGGCGAAGCGGGCATACTGGTCAGTGAAGTCGTCCTGATTTCCAAAAAATCAAAAACCGATTTAAAGCGCTGGATTTATACAGATGTTGGCATTTTTAACGGCTTGATGGAAACGATTGATGAATCTATTAAATACCCGATTCACACCGAAAAAGGCGGCGAATCCGGTGATGTTATCCTGGCAGGACCGACTTGCGACAGCCTGGATATCATTTATGAGCATTTCAAATACCAGCTCCCGCTAGCGCTGGAAATCGGTGACCGGATTTACTGGCTTTCTGCCGGTGCTTATACTTCTTCCTACAGTTCTATCGAATTCAACGGTTTTCCCCCATTAAAAACTTATTATTTGTGAATTCGGAGGAATGAAATCAATCATCTGCTTATTCGATGCATTATCTGTTAGCCATTCAAATCCGGCGACTTGAATGCCATTTTATCTCCCTGATCGAATGTAGATGACCGTTCACCGCCACAGGCAGGACATTCCGGCCAGCGCTTGATTCTCATTGTCAGCCACTCCATACGTGCGGCGTCTAATAACAGCAGGCGACCATCGAGTGGTTCCCCCAGATGCGTCAGCACCTTAATCGCTTCCGTCGCCTGGATGCTACCGATGATCCCTACCACCGGCGCAAGGACTCCGGTTTGAGCGCAGGTTTCGGGATTCATCGCTGTGTCCCGATACAGGCAACGATAACAGGCTTCTTCCCCGCCAGGCCGCCAGACCAGCACCTGCCCTTCCAGGCGGATCGCCGCCCCCGTCACCAGTGGCGTTCCAGCCTGGACACAGGCAGCGTTGATCGCCAGCCGAGTTGCTAAATTGTCACAAGTGTCTACGACTACATCAGCCCGTCTCACCTGTTCATGCAATTCCTTTTCATCCAGCACATTGGGAATGATCGTAACTCCGACTAATGGATTCAACGCCCACAACGCATCGCGGGCCGATTCAACCTTGGGTCGGCCAAGGTCCGCCGTGCGATGGATGATCTGCCGTTGCAGGTTGGACAGGTCCACCGTATCGAAATCCACCAGGGTCAGCCTGCCAACGCCGGCAGCGGCCAAATACATGGCGACTGGCGATCCCAGTCCACCCAACCCGACAATCAGCGCGTGGGACTGGCGCAACCGCTCCTGCCCATCCATATCGAATTCCGGCAACATAATTTGCCGGCTGTAGCGCAACAGTTCGTCGTCGGTCATAAAATTTCAGCGTGTGAGGGATGGCGACTGAATAGTATCTTGTCGCCTGGGATCGGGCCATTGAATCGCGATAGCCGCCGTGCTCCATCAGCCGATGTCAAGCACCCTACGTTATTTTTTGGGTAGACCCAACAGTGACGCTGGTGGCGAATTCATCGATATTTTCCGCGAGAGACCCCGGCCTTGAGGCCGGGGAGGGATAGCAGACGGCGCGGCAGTCCCCCCGGTGGGGACTGGTGAAGCGCCGCATTTTTGGGTGGCATCTCCAGTGTCTCCTATTCAAGACCTACCGCCGGGCAGGCGGGATGTGAAGTCTGTGGAGAGGATGTGAG
>JBAQIQ010000250.1:0-6051 GCA_049288935.1 Candidatus Competibacteraceae bacterium | reverse complement strand
CGATGGATGCAACTTGCAGCAGTTGTACCGGTTGGCCGCTCGGAATGTACGCTTCCGTGAAGTTGAAAATCGGTAGCAGATAGAAGCGACTTTGCGCAACTGCCGCCTCCTGGGGCTCCAGCGCGATCAGTTCGCCCGCGCTGGCCTGACCTGCCTTAGCCGCCTGCGCCTGCGCCAGCAGCGCCTGCACCCGCTGGGCTGGCGCTGGATCCTTGATCAGCGTCGTCAGCGGGTTTTGGGTGCGGAAGAACAGCACCGGCTGACGCCCGGATCGCTCGGCAAACTTGAGTACCAGGGTCTGTTTCCAGTCGCTCGCCTGGCTGGCCGCCATCCAGCCATCCGGTTCGCCGCTGCTGGCGGCCCCGACCCGCATCCAGGCTTCACCCTCCACCGTCTGGCGCTCATAGACATACAACGCCGAGAACGCCGGCGGCGCTTTCGCCAACGGCTGACCGCTAGCGCCTGGCGTATCGCGTAGCTGTGCGCCAGGGTGGGTCAAAACACGCTGATACAGGGTTTTCTTGCCTTCCATGAGCAACGGCGCCGCGGCCAGCACGGCCTGTCCCGCGCAACTGACTAAAATTGCTGCAACCAGCCCTTGTCGAATGAAGGGAATTCGGGTCATTGGGGTTTCTCCTGGGGCTGCCATTCCTGCAACAAGGCCTGCGCGTCGGCATCGCCACGCGCTGCTTCCCGCTCTGCCCAGGCGCGTAGTGCGTGCAACTGTTGACTGGCTTCAGGAACACCACCCGCCCCGGCCCGCTGATACCATTCATAGGCCTTGGCGGCGCGGCGGCGCGGCAACGGGGTAGGCGCGCTGGACGCGGGATCGTACATCTCACCCAACTTCAGGGCGGCGGCGGCATGCCCTTGTTCCGCAGCCTGTCCGTATAAGAGTAGTGCGCCTGACAAGCCATCCGGCTGAGCCTGAAATTGTTGCGCCAGTGTATACATCTGGTCGGGCGTCAAACCCTCTTGCAGCTTCTGGCGGGCGTTCTGAACCGTGAAAGCCGGCGATTCCACCGGCGGCGATGGTGTTTCTACCGGTTTTGCAACTATCGGCGGCGGCGGAACAGATTCACGGGTTTGCCACCACCATCCGGCCCCCAACGCCGCCAATACCCCGACCACCGCCAAGGCCCACCCTGCGGTTCTGGGCGACTGGCGCTGATCGATGGGTCGGCTTTCACTCGCCGCCGGTTTTTCTTCAGGCGAAGCGGCTTGATCCGTCTCAACAACCGTCGGCGCCGGCTGATCCTGGCCGATAGCCGTTGCCTCTGCAGCGAACAGAGCGGATTGCGCTGTGGGCACGGGCGCAGGCGTCGCCATGCCGCCACGACGACGTTTGACCACTGCCGCCGGTTGCGGAATATCGCGCCAACGCATCACCCGCTCCTGTGACTGGCTGAAACCCGGCGCTTTCAGGCTGATCTGATAATTACCATTTTCCAGGTGCTGCGCAATCTCCGGCCCGACCGTCAACCGGCTTTCCTGGGCTGAGAGCGTTTCAACCCGTTGCGGCGCAAACCAGTGTTCACCGTTGCACCAGCCGTCCGGTCCCAAGTCGTCATTGCCAAAGCCTGAACGTCGGATACTGTACTGCACCTCATGCGGCGGCAATGCCAGACCCTCAAGGACCAGCACCGCATAGCCAGAGCGTTGTTGGGGATCAAGCTCCACGCGCACCCGCCATTCGCCCTCGTTCATGCTGACCTCACCTTCGGCCTGCCCGGTCGGGGCCTGCTGGATTTGCGATAAAACGGCCAGCAATTCCGCTGCCGTAGCAAAGCGCTGTTCCGGCTGTTTAGCCATCAGCCGATCCACGACCCCCTGGTAACGGGCCAAGGACTCGGGCAGGCGCGGAATGGGGTCCTGGATGTGCATGGCCAGCAGGGCCTGACTGGTCTGGGCTTTATAGGGTCGGTTGCCGGTCAATACCTCGTAGAACATGACGCCCAGACTGTAGAGGTCGCTGCGGCTGGTCACTCGATCCCCCAGCGCCTGTTCGGGACTCATGTAAATCGGCGTCCCTAACACCGAACCGGTCTGCGTCAAATGGTGGTCCTGATGGCTGTCTTTGGCGATACCGAAATCCGCCACCTTGGCGTCGCCATTGGCCATGAACAAGATATTGGCGGGCTTGATGTCCCGATGCACCAGTCCGCGCTGATGGGCATGGTCGAGCGCTGAGGCAATTTGCCGGAAAACCGTCAACGCCTGTTCGGCGGTCAGTCGTTGCTTGATCCGTTGATCCAAGGCGCCGCCATCAGCGTATTCCATGGCGATATAACAGCCGCCAGGAAATTCGCCGACATCGTGGACGGTGATGATGTGGTGATGGCTGAGGCGGGCGACCATGCGGCCTTCATGAATAAAACGCTGGCGCAACTCCGGTTCAGCCAGCGTCATGATCTTAAGCGCCACTTTCCGGTTCAGAGAGTGTTGCACCGCCAGGTAAACCTGCGCCATACCGCCCGCGCCGAGGCGCTGTTCCAGAGTGTAACCGGGTACTTCCAGCGCGGAAGAGGGTATCATCATAGCCGTTGCGCCCCGTTCAGAAATGGGTGTCGAGCGCCGCCAGCGCCTGACCCAATCGTCGGTTTTGTTCGAGATCCGCTTCCGTCGCCGCCAACCCGGCGACATTGCTCTGCATGAGCAGGGTCAACGCATACAGCCAATCAGCGTAAAAATCCTGATCGTAAGGCAAAGGCCGGGGGCCGAGCGCTGGATAACCGGCCAGGGGCGGACGCGGCGCAAACAGGGGTCGCTGCCGCCCCGCCACGGTGATCACCGGTCGCCGGGCCGGATCACCCTGCGGGTCCAGGCCCAAACCGCTCACATAAGCATTCAACCGCGCCGCCGCCAGCGCTGCCTGCTTCCAGGCCATTTTCTCGCGGTGGATATTATGAAAATGCGAAATATCTCGCACGCCAGCGGCGATGTGCTGATGCAACTCCAGTCGCTCAGCGCCGGTCGCCAACTCGTGAACCAGTGCGCCAAATTCATCGGCCGCCAGCCCGAAGTAACTTTGCGCGGCGCGCTCGCCGCTCAGTTCCCGCAACTGATCCAGCCAATGCGCCATCACCTCGCGGGCATAGCGGTCGGCGGCGTCCATCATCAACGATGGATGAGCGTGAGGCGACTCAGCAGCAGGAGTAGACTCTGCTGGCTCATCGTCGCCGAATAAACCCAGCAAATCTGCCGCATCCACTTGTGCGCCAATCACTTCCGATTCAGGACGGGCCAATTCTGCCTGCGGCTCGTCCGGCTGACGCTCCACCTGAAAGTACACGTCATACAAGCGCTCATCACTGACGTATAGATTCCAAAGAAATTCGCCGAAGCGCTGCGCGACGGCGCAATTCACCAGCTTTCGCGCCAGCATCTTGCCCAACTCCCGCTTCTTGGCGCGTTCGGCTTCCACATCATCGCTGATGTAATAGCTCCGCAGCCGGCCTGCGGCGGCGCGAGCCAGTTCGTCCAGCCGCCGGGCGACTTGCTGTCGCTTGAGTTCCGGCCTGCACACGGCACTCAACTGCTCCACCAGATAACCCACACCGCCATCATTCAAACGCAGGGCGGCGTCCCAGGCGCGGGCTGGATCAGTGAAATGACGGCGGACTTCGGGGTTGTGCAGAAACCCGGTCCGCAGGTTGGCAATGTAGGCTTGTTCCGAATCGCGCACCTGGCGTTCACCGTCGCCGTCATAGTCGAACAGCGCCTTCTGCTTGAAATGGGGATTGCGCAGCCAGAAGGTATTGCGAAAACCGCCCTGCGGATTCCAGTGATGCGGCCAATCATGCTGCTTGCCAAAAAAATCCAGCAGCGAGGAATACAGGCGAATGCTCCAGCGCTGCGTCGGATCATCGGACGCACCCGCTTTCTGCTCAAACTCCATGTCAAATTTGGTCAGCACCAGGAACAGCGACGCCGGTCGGTCGGTGCGCGCTTCGGCGGTCGCGCCATGGGTGGCGGCGATCCAGTCGTTAACCAGGTCGGGCAAGCCGCGCACTTCCTGATTGCCGGGACCGATGCACAGCAGCATGGCCGCTAATTCCTGCTCGGCGCAGTAGCGCTCGAACAGATAAGCGACCTTGCCGCGCAGGAAAAAGCCTGACAGTGCTTCGGGACGGCTCAAATGCTCCGACAAATCCTTGATCTGCTCCCGCGACCGAGCGCCGGGAAAATCCAACAGGTCGGTCTGTTCAAAAAAGCCATAGGCCATGCCGTCCAGACTACCGGGTGGGTGCTCCAGCACGATCTTGAGTTCGGCGGTCAGCGCGGCAACTTCGGCGCGCAGTAAATGAACCGGGTGCGCGCCGGCCAGCACCGCCACTCGCTCGCCGCTGTCCGCCCCCAATCCACGCAACATCTGCACATCAATAATGCTCAGCTCACGCGGCATCAGCGCCCCCAGCGGACAACGGGCAACCGGGGCGAAGTCCAGACTTTTCAGGGCGTGATACAACCGCAGATAAAGCTGGGTAAACGCCTCGACATCACCCCACAGCACAGCGAACAGCCGGGCGCGCTCAGCCGGCGGCAGACGGGGCGCAAGATCGGCAGCCTGACTCCAGAACGGGGTATTCTTCAATGCCTTGATTCGCCCGACGCCGCGAAAAGAACGCCAGAAATAATCTTCCAGATCATAAAGATCATCATCACGCAACGAATCGACGGCGGTGGGCTGCGCCTGTTGCGCGAGTTCGGCCAACCGTTGGAGAATCACCTGCGGATCGGGATCAGGCCAGTCATCATGGCGGCAATCGGCGTAATAGGTGTTGCCAATGATCTTGACCAGATCGCTCTGGGTGAGCAAACGCAGTTCCACCGGATAGTCCGGCGTCGCTTCCGGCGAGCGATCCAGCGTAAAGCGGGTGACCAGACCCGTGGATTCACGTCCACCTTCCGGGTTAATTTCCCGGATAAAATCCATCGAGCGACCGGCAAAATGGGCGATGAGCGGGTGAGCGCCAGGTCGGGCCAGCGCCGACACCAGATAGGATTTGCCGGCTTGACTGGGACCAAACACGCCCACGCCCATTTTGCGGCGTGCGGCCGCTTCCAAACCCCGCGCCAACAGCAGGCTCTTGCGCAGATCGCGGTGCAAGCCGGCGCTGGCCTGACCAATGCGGCTATGGTTATCGTTCACCCAGGTCCAGGCGGTTTGCAACGCCTGGCCTACGGTCCGGCAACGTTCCACCAGTTTTTCATCTTCGGGCAACATGGGGTCTTCCCTTCGGCACGGTGTCCTGAGTGAGAGGCGCTACACGATGCTGAAAATGCCCGTGTCCAGCCAATAACCTTCCTGATTTTTCAGAGTTTGCAGGCGCAAGGTCAGTTCCTCCCGCCGCACGGGGGCGCCGTCGGCCGCGGTGACTTCCTCAATTTTGAACTCCCCTTCATCAATATCCGCACTGCCGCCGGTCGCATCATCACGGGGGCCGGAGGTGAAACTGACCGTGACCTGGTAGGGCAACCGCCCCCGGGCATTCGCAATCGCCTGCTGATTGGCGAAACTGAGCCGGTAAAAGGGCGTCGCTGGCCAACGCTCGGCTTCCAGTTGACGAAACCCGATAAACAGCGGTGCTTCAAAGCTGAAGGTGTGCGTCAATTCCCGCAGTTCCTCACTGTCCAGATTCAGTTCCCGGAAAAATGCCTTACTGTCCAGCATCTGCCCGGACAGCTCCATTTCGCCAACAAAGCGAGCGGTGTATTGCGGAGGCAGCTCACTGCTGCTAAATGAACACGCCTCTAACTGACCCTCAGCGAGCGCGCACAGCATGGCGCCGATGACCACTGTGGTTTTGGGATCAGCGATCCGTCCGTGGGCGTCGCGGTAGGGATACCAGTTGCTGACCCGATATTGATGCAGAGCGATGATCCGATCCGGAGACAAGGGCATTTTCGCCCGCACCACCCCACCGACCGCCGGCAACCGCGAAGGCCGTCCCGTCAATAGCAACAAATCGCAGTCGTAAAGATGAATCATCTCGCACAAATCGGCCAGAATCGGCCCGATGCAGCCGCGCACCGTGCGATCCAGCGCAC
>JBAQIQ010000249.1:0-43698 GCA_049288935.1 Candidatus Competibacteraceae bacterium | reverse complement strand
GGTGTGGCCGGAGCGGCGGCGGGCGCAGCGGGAGCCGAAGCCGCTTCAGGCTTTTTGTCGTCGGCAGCCCATGCAGAGGTTGACAGCAATAGAGCGGAAGAGAGCGCCAACAGAGGGAAAGTCAGTTTGTTCGGTTTATTCATGTCTCGTTGTTTCCAGGGGTCAATCAGTTTCCAGAAGGGTTAGACTTCGTCCAGGGATTGCGCTTTGCTAATACTCAAGGCGTGAATGTCCCGGTGCATCAGATCGGCCACCGCTGCGTAGATCAGGCGATGGCGCTGAATCAGGGTTTTGCCGGTAAAGGCGGTGGACACGATGCGGACGGTGAAATGACCGCCATCCCGCGCCCCGGCATGGCCAGCATGGGCGATGCTGTCGTCAATAATCTCCAGCGAATCGGGCGCCAGCGCCGCTTGCAGCCGTTCCTCGATCAGGGCAACCCGGTCGCTCATGCCGGTAATACCTTGCGAAACGGGTAAACTTCAACCGCTGCGTAGACGCCAGCGGCGGTGTAGGGATCGGCGTCCGCCCATGTGCGAGCGTCTTCGAGCGTGGGAAATTCGGCGACGACCAGACTACCCTGGAAACCTGCCGGACCCGGGTCGGGACTATCAATAGCCGGCAAGGGACCGGCCAGGATCAGGCGGCCTTCCGCCAGCAAGGCGTTCAGGCGTTCCAAATGGGCCGGGCGGGCCGCCAGACGGCGCTCCAGACTGTTGGGCGTATCGCGGCCCAGAATGGCGTACAACATGGTTCAGGATTCCTCCGGCGGGGTGTCATCGAGTTTGAGATAGCGGCTCATGTAGGCGCCCTGCGCCAACACGAACACCAAGGTCAGGCCCAGCATCCCGAAGAGCTTGAAGTTGACCCAGGTGTTTTCGTCGAAATTGAAGGCGACGTACAGATTAGCCACGCCCATAGCGAAGAAGAAGATCACCCAGGCAAATGTCAACTTGACCCAGACCGGCGCGGGAAGTTCCAATTGTCCCCCCACCATCCGTTCCAGTAAGGTTTTTTGACCGATGAAGCGACTGGCTAGAAACGCCAAGGCGAACAGCCAGTTCACCACGGTCGGTTTCCATTTGACGAATATCGGATCCTGCAGCAGAAGGGTCGCGCCGCCCAGTACCAGCACCAGTCCAGCGGTGAACAGCGGCAGTTTCTCGATTCGGCGCTGTCGCAGCCAGATCCAACCGGTTTGCGCCAGAGTGACGACGATCAGTACCCCAGTGGCGACGTAGATATCCGCCATCTTGTAGGCGATGAAGAACAACAGGATGGGCAGGAAGTCGAACAGCAGTTTCATGCCGGATGGGATTTCCTTGGCGATGGAAGGAACGGGAATAAGGAAAGCGGTTTTGCCCGTTACGGCCTTGACCTGGCCTTGCCGGACTGGCAAGTTGCCCTCGTCCCGTTGAATTTACCCTAATCCCGAGAATATTAAGGCCATGAGCCGTTTTTTACAAATTCATCCCGCCAACCCACAGCCGCGCCTGATCGCGCAAGCCGTTGGACAACTACGCGCAGGCGGTGTGGTCGTTTATCCCACCGATTCCAGCTATGCGCTGGGTTGCCAGTTAGGCGATAAGGCGGCGGCGGAGCGTATTCGCCACATTCGCCAGACCGATCGCCATCACAACTTCACTCTGGTTTGTCGCGACCTCTCGGAAATCGCGACCTATGCCAAGGTGGATAACCAGCGCTACCGGTTGCTCAAGACGGCCACGCCGGGACCGTTCACCTTCATTTTACAGGCGACGCACGAGGTGCCGCGCCGTCTGCAACATCCCCGGCGCAAGACGATTGGCATTCGGGTGCCGGATCATCTCATTGTTCGCGCCTTGCTGGCAGAGTTGGGTGAGCCGATGATGAGTTGCACGTTGCTTCTGCCCGGCGATGACTGGCCGCTGTCCGATGCGGAAGAAATTGCGGAACGGCTGGATGCAGTGGTTGATTTGATCATCGACGGCGGTCCTGGTCAACACGAGCCAACCACCGTCATCGATCTGACCGGCGACGCGCCGCAACTGCTGCGCCAAGGGCTAGGCGACGCCGAGCCATTTCTCTAACCCGTACTAACCCATCGCTCAAAGCGCCGCGTATAATCACCGAATGCAAGATCTCAATACGGTTCAACTTCTCGTGGTGCTGGCGCCACCCTTGCTGCTGGCGATCACCCTGCACGAAGTCGCGCATGGCTGGGTGGCGCTGCGTTGCGGCGACGCCACTGCCCAGTCCCAGGGTCGCCTGAGTCTCAATCCGCTGCGGCATATCGACCCCATCGGCACCGTGCTCGTGCCAGCACTGCTGGCGATCTTCGGCGGTTTCATCTTCGGCTGGGCCAAGCCGGTGCCAGTCAATTACCATCGCTTGCGCCAACCGAAACGCGATATGGCGCTGGTAGCGCTGGCCGGGCCGGGTGCTAACCTGGTCATGGCGCTGGGTTGGGGACTGGTCATGGCGATTGGCTATCACCTGCAAGGCGGTATGGCGTGGTTGGGGCAGCCGTTACTGTTGATGGGTGGGGCCGGGGTCAATGTCAACGTCATGCTGGGCGTTCTCAACCTGGCGCCGATTCCGCCGCTGGACGGTTCGCGAGTGCTGGCGGGAGTGTTGCCGGATCGCGCCGGCGCCATCATGGCGCGGATCGAGCCCTACGGCCTGATCATTCTGGTGGCGCTGATAGCGCTGGGGCTGTTCAATGTGTTGATGCCGATTATTAATGGCATTCAGCATTTCATTCTGACCCTGTTTTTCTTCTGATTCCGTTATCGAGTTTGTTGTTATCCATGGAAATTACTCTGACTGGCATTACCACCACGGGCGCTCCGCATCTGGGCAACTATGTTGGCGCGATTTTGCCCGCGATTGAGGCTAGCCGCCGCAAGGACGTGCAATCGTTCTACTTTCTGGCCGACTATCACGCCCTGGTCAAGTGTCAGGACCCGGCGTTGGTGCATCGTTCCCGGCTGGAAGTGGCGGCGACCTGGCTGGCGCTGGGGCTGGATGTCGAAAACGTTATCTTCTACGCCCAGACCGACATTCCGGAGATCCTGGAACTGACCTGGATGATCACCTGCGTCACCGCGAAGGGCCTGATGAATCGCGCCCATGCTTACAAGGCGGCGGTGGCTGAGAACCTGGCGGATCCCGACAAGGACCCAGACAAGGGCGTGACGATGGGTCTGTTTTGCTATCCGGTGTTGATGGCGGCGGACATTCTGATGTTCAAGGCAAACAAGGTGCCGGTCGGCAAGGATCAGATTCAGCATCTGGAGATGGCCCGCGACATTGCAGCCCGTTTCAATCACTTGTACGGCGAGCATTTTGTGCTGCCTGAAGCCGTCGTGGACGAAAAAGCGTCGGTACTGGTCGGGCTGGATGGGCGCAAGATGAGCAAGAGCTACGGCAACACCATCCCACTCTTTGAGCCGGAAAAGGCGCTGCGTAAATTGATTATGCGGATTAAAACCAATTCGCTGCCGCCGGAAGCACCCAAGGACCCCGACACCTGTGTCCTGTTCCAGATTTACCAGGCGTTTGCTACGGCTGAAGAAACAGCAGCTTTGCGCACCCGCTATGCTCAGGGCATTGCTTGGGGTGAGACGAAGCAGATGTTGTTTGAGTATCTGAACGTTCGGTTGAATGAACCCCGTCTGCATTATCACGAGTTGCTCAAAGCACCGGATCACATTGAACAAATCCTCAAACGCGGCGCGGCTCAGGCACGCGAATACAGTATCCCGTTTTTGCAGGAATTGCGGCAGGCGGTGGGCATCCGGCCGTTAGGTCAATAACGCTTGATTGAGAACGCCCCCGCTGACGTACTCCCCCTCGCCAAAGTCGGCGGTCAACCGTGGACCCAGATTCCCCAGGATCTCTACATTCCGCCGGATGCGCTGGAAGTGTTCCTGGAAGCGTTCGAGGGGCCGCTGGATTTACTGCTCTACCTGATTCGGCGGCAGAATCTCAACATTCTTGATATTCCTATCGCCGAGGTGACCCGGCAATACATGAATTATCTGGCGTTGATGCAGGAAATGCGGTTGGAGTTAGCGGCGGAATATCTGTTAATGGCGGCCTGGTTGGCGGAGATCAAGTCGCGCCTCCTCTTGCCACGTCCGGCGCAAGTTGAGGCTGAGGAACTGGACCCACGCGCCGAGCTGGTGCGCCGACTTCAGGAATACGAACGTTTTCAACGAGCGGCGCAGATGCTGGACGCGCTGCCACGCCTGGAACGGGATGTATTCGCCGCCAGCGCCGCGCCCATCGAGTGGCAGATTCAGCGTGATCCGCCGCCGGTCAGTCTGGCCGATTTGCTGAACGCTCTGCGCGAGGTCATGACCCGCGCTGAACTGTTCGGCCACCATCATATCCAGCGAGAAAGTCTGTCGGTGCGCGAACGGATGAGCCAGGTTCTGGAACAATTGGACGCACAAAACTTCACCTCTTTCACTGCACTGTTCCGACCGGAGGAAGGGCGGATGGGCGTGGTGGTCACGTTCATGGCGGTGCTGGAATTGTTGCGCGAAGCTTTGCTGGAATTGGTGCAGGTTGAATCCTTCGCGCCGATCCATCTTCGACGGCGGATTTGAGTGGCGACCGCATGATGCTGGAGTTGAAAATTATCCTGGAAGCTGTGCTGCTGGCGGCGGGCGAACCGCTGTCGCTGGATCGGCTGCTGGACGTGTTCCCGGAAACCGAGCGACCCGAGCGGGATGTCCTGCGCAGTACCCTGGTCACCCTGGCAGCGGACTACGCGGGGCGTGGCATGGAATTGGTCGAAGTCGCCAGCGGGTTCCGCCTGCAAGTTCCCGCCGCGTTTGCCCCCTGGGTCTCGCGCCTCTGGGAGGAACGGGCCACCCACTATTCGCGGGCGTTGCTGGAAACGTTGGCGCTGATCGCCTACCGCCAGCCCCTCACCCGGGGTGAAATTGAGGAAGTGCGTGGAGTCAGCCTCAGCAGCAGTATCATGAAGACCTTACAGGAACGTGACTGGATCAAGGTGATCGGCCATCGCGAAGTGCCGGGCCGTCCAGCGCTGTACGCCACCACGCACGACTTTCTGGATTATTTCAGCCTGAAAAGCCTGAGCGAATTGCCGCCATTGACCTCGCCGCGTGATCTGGATGTCATTGGTGCTGAACTGGAGCGCCGCGCCCCCGCCACTACGAATTCCCCACTGCCTCCGGAGCCCTGTAATGTCTGAACGTTTACAAAAATTTCTGGCCCGTGTCGGCCAAGGCTCCCGGCGTCAGATCGAAGACTGGATTCGCCAGGGCCGCATTACCATTAACGGCGTCCCCGCTCAATTAGGCGTCTCGGTGAACGGCGCGGAGCGGATCGAAATTGATGGCCACTCATTGAGAGTCCGCGCCTTCGGGCAAAAACGGCGCGTGCTGGCTTACTACAAGCCCATCGGTGAAGTGACCAGTCGCAGCGACCCTGAAGGCCGACCGACGATTTTTGAGAAGCTGCCGATCTTGCGTGATAGTCGCTGGATTGCGGTCGGGCGACTCGATCTCAACACCCAGGGCCTGTTGCTGTTGACCAATGACGGCGATCTGGCGAACCGGCTCATGCACCCTTCTTCACAGGTTGAACGCGAATATGCAGTGCGAATTCTCGGCGAGGTCGCGCCGGCCACCTTGCGGCAATTGCAGGAAGGCGTGTCTCTGGAAGAGGGGGTTGCTCGCTTTGACAGCATCCGCGAGGCGGGCGGTGAAGGCGCCAATCACTGGTATCACGTCATCCTACGGGAAGGTCGTAATCGCGAGGTGCGCCGCTTGTGGGAGTCGCAGGGTTTAGCGGTCAGCCGGTTGCTCCGGGTGCGCTATGGGCCGATTTCACTGCGGCGGGGGTTGCATCCAGGGCATTGGGATGAGTTGAATGAAGCGCAGATGGATGAACTGCGCAAGGCGGTCGGTGCGATGCCAGAACCACAACCTGAACCGGCGTTGCCCCTCGATTCCCGAACCCGGAAGCCGGCTTGGCCCAACTCACCACGCCGTGCTGCCCCGACTCGTTCCCCCGCCCAGCGGGAGGGAAATGCAAGGACAGCGGCCTCCTTCCGCCGGGGGGAGGAGCCGGAACGAAGTGGGGGAATGAGAGGCCGAAAAAAGCATGATTGACTGATGGTTCGGAACGGCTGGTCGTGTTTCTGTTAACGAATGCTACGGATTCTCGGCAATGCATGCGCGTCAGGGAGTTGCGTCTGAAGAAGCATCTCGGCTTTACCCTGATGGAGTTGCTGGTCGCCCTCGTCGTGTTCGCGATCATGGCGACAGCAGCCTATAGTGGCTTGAGTAACGTTCTGCTCACCCGAGCAGCGGTGGAGCAACAAAACCGCCGGCTGGCAGCGGTGCAACTGGCGGTCTTTCGCCTGGAACAGGATATCCAACAGGTCACGCCACGCGGTGTCCGCGATGAGTATGGCGACCCGCAACCCGCCCTGCGCGGTGGTGACCTTCTCGATGATGCGTTGATCCTGACTCGTGCCGGATGGGACAATCCGCTGGGTCAGCCGCGTGCGACGTTGCAACGGGTCACTTACCGGCTGCGGGAAGGCCGACTGTGGCGACTGCACTGGGATGTGCTGGATCGCGGCGGGCTGGTGGCGCCGCGTGAAACGTTGCTACTGGAGCAGGTGCGAGAGTTTCGGGTGCGCTTTTTCGACCCAGAGGGTGAGTGGCGCAACGAGTGGCCGCTACCTATCGCCAATCCCAATGATCGTCCACCGAATCCGAACGTGCTGCCGCGTGCGGTGGAAATAACGCTGACGCTGGAGGACTGGGGTGCCATTACCCGTCTGTTTCCACTGCCCGGCTAAGATCAATGCCCATCGTCACTCCGGCGTCGCCCTGATCACGGTCTTGCTGATTGTCTTTCTGGCCAGTATGACTGCGATCAGCTTGGCTATGGTGCAGCAAATCGCCATTCGTCGCAGCACCGTTCTCCAGCACCAGCAGCAGTCCCGGCTCTATGTGCTGGGCATCGAACAATGGGCGGGACTCCTGCTGATGCGCGACCGGCAAGACAACGCCAAGGATTATCCCGGCGAGGAATGGGCCAGTTTGCCGCCCGCGTTACCAATTGAGAACGGCGTACTTTCGGGGAAAATCCGCGATCTGCAAGGTTGTTTCAATCTGAATAATCTGTGGCGAACCGGGCTGAACCGAGCATCCGCTGGTCCCGATGGTGCTCAGCCTGAGGGTGCTCAGGACACTGAGGAAACGGACCAGGACGCCGACAATCCGGTACAACCGTCGCCCGCCCCTCAACCGCCCAATCCGACGGATTCCGTTCAACCAGGTTCCGACAAACCGGGCATCCATCCCGAGCAACTGAAAGTTTTGCAACGCCTGCTGATCCGCCTGGAACTGAAACCGGAACTGGCTCAAGCCATTGCGGACTGGATCGATCCCGACCAGGACACGCTGTTTCCCAACGGCGCAGAGGACAGTGACTATACGGTGCTGAATCCGCCCTATCTAGCGGCAAACCAGCCGTTCGTCAGTGTCTCGGAATTGCGTCTGGTCAAGGGCGTGGATCGGGAAACTTATGACATCCTGGCGCCTCTGGTCTGTGCGCTGCCGCCCGGTGTGGCGCTAAACATCAACACGGCGCCGGCGCTGGTGTTGGCGGCGCTGGATGAAAAAGTGGTGCTTGCCGACCTGGAGCGCGTACTGGAAGAGCGCCCGGCTGACGGTTATGAGAACGTGGATGAGCTACTGAACGCGGCTAAAATCACGCTGGATGCGCCGACTAAAGCCTTGCTGAGCGTCGACAGCCAGTATTTTTTATTGCAAGCCGAGGCCCGGGTGGGCGATGGCCGTGCGATGCTATACAGTACAATTTTTCGTGACGAAAATGGCGTCCGCGTTCTGCGGCGCAGTTTTGGCAACCAGGATTAAGAACCCGTGCCGGCCCCTTTGTGCTTTTTCCGTTTTCTCTCCCTTGACCAAGCGGAATGGCTGCATCCCAATAGCGAAGTTCAACGTGGCCCGCTGCCTGAATTGGCGACGCAAGCCAGCAATGTCCGTTTGATACTGATTGCGCCGGGAGAAGCCATCACCCTGCACCGGATTCCCCTGCCGGGCCGAAAACGAGCTTTGTGGGCGCGTGCCGTACCTTACGCCCTGGAAGATCAACTGATCGACGACATCGAAGCCCTGCACTTCGCTCTGAGTCAAACGCTGGATGGCGACCACCTGCCGGTGGCGACCGTCGATCACGCTGTGCTGCGCGGCTGGCTGGAAACCTGTGCTCAAGCGGGACTGACCCCGGCTGCGGTGATTCCTGACTTTTTGCTATTGCCCTGGCAGGAGGGCGACTGGAGCATTCTGCCGGATGGCCAGCGGATCGTCGTACGCACTGGCCGCTGGACCGGTCTCGTCACGGAACCGGAAACCCTGGGCTGGTTCCTGAATCAGGCCCTGGTCGATGCGGGTGATGCAAAGCCCCAGCGGTTGCGGAGTTGGGGAAGTCCTCCTCAGGTTACGCTGGACATGGCATGGCAGATCGAAAAGGACTCTTCTGAGCCGTTGCCACAATTCGCTGCGGGCTACCGGCCAGAGACCGTTCTCAACTTGCTGCAAGGCCCGTATGGTCGGCAGACTCCATGGAAACGCGGGCTGCGTCCCTGGCGGACTGCGGCGATCCTGGCCGGTGTATGGCTCATCGTGCAGGGCGGTGGACAGATTTACGAGCACGGGCGGTTACAGCGGGAACAGATAACGCTAAACGCGGCGATGGAGCAGATTTACAAAGACACCGTGCCTGGCGCTACCCGGATCGTGAATCCCAAAGTGCAGATGGAAAACCGGTTGCGGGAATTGGCCCCGGCCGGGGCGGTTGGCGGCGCATTTCTCGAACTGCTCTACCAGGGTGGACAGCCGCTGGTCAATTTCCCCGACATTACCCTGCGCGGCGTTAGCTACCGCGAAGGCCAACTGGATTTGGTGCTGGAGGGAGGCAATCCGGCAGTGCTGGACCAGTTTCGGCAGCAACTCGAACAGCAACCCGGCATCCAGGCGGAAATGCGCACTACCCAACGGGAGGGACGGATGGAAAGCAAGGTCACGTTGAAGAAGATGCCGTCGTGAAGGCCTGGTGGGATGGCCTGGAGCATCGCGAACGCGCCCTGATCGGCGGTAGTACGGTCATGGCGCTGATCGTGTTGGGCTATGTGCTGGTCTGGGAACCGTTTCAAATCAGCTACCGCCGGCTCCAGCAGAGCGTCGCTGAACAGCGCGCCGACTTGGCCTGGATGCGGCAGGCGGCCCAGGAAATCCAACGCCTGAGCGGTACAGCGCGGCCCAGGAGCGACGGTCGCTCCCTGTTGACGCTGATTGATCAAACCGCCCGTACAGCAGGAATGGGCACTGCCCTGAAACAAATCACCCCACAAAGCGACGACCGGCTTAGCGCCCGGCTGGACGCGGTCGAGTTCGATAAGTTATTACCTTGGTTGAGTGTGCTGGAGCGCGACCATCCGATCACGCTCATCAATTTGAGCGTCGATCGCACGGAAACTGCTGGCCTGGTCAACGCCCGAGTCATCTTGCAGGGCAGCCGGCCATGAAAAACCTGCTGGGCTACGGATTATTGGGCCTACTGGCATTCCTGCTGTTTCTGTTGCTGTTGGCCCCAGCGACTCTGGTGGTCGGCCCACTGACCCAGGAGTTGCCAGGGTTTCGCGTGCAAACTGTCGAGGGTGCGGCGACTGAGGGCGTCGCGAACGGCGTGAGTTGGCGCGGCGTCCAGGTAAAGCGCCTGACCTGGGATTGGCGACCGCTGGCTTTATTGACGGGTTGGCTGGAATTTCACCTGAAAATCGACGATCCTGAAATCAAGCTGGTTGGCCATGCGGCGATCAATGCGGGCCGACATCTTCGTTTTCAGCAGTTGACGGGCCGTCTGAGTGTTGCTGAACTGGCCCTTTTCGCCGGACAGCCCAAGCTACCGCTGCAGGGCGTTGTAGAATTCGACCTGTGGGAACTTCGGTTGCACCCCCTTGGCCAGCCACAGACTGTGGATGGCGTAGCGCATCTGCTGAATCTGCGCGTGACGCTAGGCCAACCGTTGGCGCTGGGCGATTTTACAGCGCAACTCCAGCCAGCGGACCCGGCGGGCGTTCAGGCAATCATTCAGGACAAGAATGGGCCGCTAGCGTTAGAAGGCATGTTCAGCCTGATGCCGGATGGACGTTATCGGTTCAATGGTCAGGCCGCTGTTCGCGACGCTAACAACCGGGCCTTGCGCCAGGCAATGAATCTGCTGGGGCCGCCGGGCAGTGATGGCCGCTGGGCCTTAAGTTTCTCGGGTGTGCTGTCCCTGTGAGTGCTGTTGCTCGTCACCACACCCATTAACGCTTTGTGAGAGTTCCGTAAGATTTTTACTTTCAATCCACGTAACCAGGGGGAAAGCGCCGATGCAACTACGACTGCGCGGATTCTTGATCATACTGACGATGCTGGTACTGGCGGCTTGCGCCAACCAACCAACGCCCGCGCCACCGGCCAGAATTCCCATCACATCCAATGATGCGGTGTTTCCGGCGCCGCCCGCCCTGCAACCCCAAATCGCCTTTTGGCAGAACGTTTACGCTGGTTGGGCGCGCAGCCAAGTGGCTTTGCATGACAACCGTCATATGGATCTGATTTATGAGGTGATCACCCTGCCTGGCCCAGTAAGCGAAAGTTATTCCGACAGCCAGAAGGCTTGGCTCAAAACACGCTACGAAAGCCTCAGGGCCACTCTAAGCGTATTGGAGTCCAAAATTATGAGTCGGACGCCATTGACGTCTGGGGAGCAGGCGCTGGCGGCGCGCATTCAGTCCAGCAGCGGTGGTCCTGGAGCCATCGTCGGCGCCAGTGACCGGCTGCGCAGTCAACGGGGTCTACGCGAGCGGTTCAAGCGCGGGCTGGAAATCAGCGGTCGCTACGATGCCGTGTTCCGGCAAACCTTCCGCGAAGCCGGCCTGCCCGAAGATTTGGCTTATCTGCCGCACGTCGAGTCCTCATTCCAGAACCATGCGGCGTCTTCGGTCGGCGCGGTGGGCATGTGGCAATTCATGCCCGGCACCGCCCGGCAGTTCATGATGATGAACGCGGCGGTCGATGAGCGGCGCGATCCAGTGACCTCAGCGCAAGGCGCCGCACGATATTTGAGCAATGCCTACAACCGTCTGGACAGTTGGCCACTGGCGATCACGTCCTATAATCATGGGGTCGGCGGTATGGCGCGGGCCAAGGCGGAAGTGGGTAGCGATATCACTGCTATTGTGCAACGTTACTCAGGAAAGGGCTTCGGCTTCGCCTCACGGAATTTTTATGCGGAATTCTTGGCGGCCCGTAACATCGCCCGCAACCCACAACGATTCTTCCCGGAAGGTCTCAGTTATGAACCCTCATTGAACGAGGATCGAATTCGACTCCGGCAAGCCGTGGCGGTCCATACTTTGGCCAGTTACTACGAAGTCAATTCGGGTGAATTGGCAGCCTTGAACCGGGCTTGGAATCCATCTGCCCAGAATGGGCGAATTCCTTTGCCCGCAGGAACTATGGTGTGGTTGCCCGCAGGAACTATGGCGCGCCTGGCACAACGCGGCGCTGCGGATCGGGCGCTAGTGCTGGCCGAACCCGTGCCTACCGCCCAGCGGCGTTGACGATCTATCGCTGGAATTTCTGCCTAAACACCCCATCTCGCCTTTATTAAAGGGGAGATGGGGTGGAATCAACCCAATTTTTTAAGCATCTCGTCGGCCCGCTTCTTCTGGGCGGCGTCTCCCTCTTGCAGAACATCGTCCAGCAAGCCCTTGGCGCCGACCTGATCGCCCATGTCCAGATAGGCAGCCGCCAGATCGAGCTTGGTCTCGATATAATCAGCCCCGGCGTCACCACTGCCCGGCGGCGAATCAAGCGCCAATTTACTCAAATTCAGCCCACCGTCGCTAAAGCTCCGCAGTTCCTCATCCAGCCGCGCCAAGTCCTCGCGGACTTCCGCCTGATCCTGGTTGACGTCAGCAAATTCAAATTTAAAATCTGTTACCTTGGGCTTGGGCGATTCTATCGATGGATCAGATTGAGTCGGCGGTTCAACGGGGAAGTTGAAATCCATCGCGGCCAAATCGGCGGGCTTGGATGACGCAGCGGGCTGCAACTCCAAGGGCGGCAGCTCCACCGGCTTCCGGGCGGAATCCAGTCCCAGTTCACTCAAGTCAAATTCCAGTTTGTCCAGTTGCAAACGCGAAGGTGGCTCTGACAGTGGCTTCACTGGCGATAGCTGGGGCGTCGGTAAAATCGGCCTTGCAGGCAGCGGTGGCGCAAAGGAACCAGGCGTCTGGGTTGATGCCGTGGGGGGTTCGGTGTCTGGCATGCGCTGCGCTTCAATATTGCGCACAACAGGTGACGCACTCTTCCCCTCAGTGTTCATCCGCGACTGTTCATCGCCCAGATTGAAATCGATATCTTTTAATAGCTCATCAATCGGCTTGGGTAGCGGAGTCGCAACAACTTTGGGTGTGAGCTTGGCCATCGGCTCAACCACGGGTGGTGGCGTTGGCGCCGCGATTTCCTCAGCCGATGCCGGGATCGGTCGTCTTGATCTGGTTTCAGATCTGCGCACTGCAACTCGAGTTTCCGAATCAGTTGCTCTTTTCTCACCCTCGGCGTCAGAAGCGGACACTGATTCTTCGCTGATCACCGGGGTTTTGGGCCGCGCCGGACGTCGGAGCAGCGGCAATAGTAAGACTGCGCCTATCGCCAATAAAATCAGCGCAATGGCAATCCAGACTATTGGATTGGACAGCCAATCCATACCACCTTCCTGAGACAGGGCAGGCGCCGGCGTCGCTGGTTGGGGCGGCGGCTTTGCAACCAGCGCCGGCGGCGGTGTTCCGGTCGCTGCGGGCGGCGGCTCAACAACATTCACTGGAGCAGGTTGAGGCTCCGTCCGAGGAATTGTCGCCTGAGGAATAATCTCCTTTAGCGGCTCTATCGGCATGGGCGGCGGCGCTGATTCTGCAACCGTCGGCGAAATTTCGGTTGGCGGCGGTGTGGGTAGTGTTTCAACGGATACGGGGGGCGAGGGCAGCGTTTCAACAGACGCTGCCGGCAGGGCGACCAAGGTCTCGGTTGGCGCAAGCGCTGGCGGACTCACTGCGGGCTCGACTGGAGTCATTGTGGCCACATCGGGAACCGGTGCCGGCGTCGGCGACTGGCCCAACGCCTGGGGTGACGGCACTCTGAGCACTGCACCCGTGCGCAGCGTGTTGGGATTGCCGTTGGCGAACGCTTGAGGATTGCCTGCCACCAGAATGGCCATCATCTCGAGGACACTCATCGCGGTTGATGGGCGGACCTGACGAGCAACGCGATTCAGGGTTTCACCGGGCTTGACTGGACCGTAAAGCGACGCCCCCTCAAAACTGACCGATGGCGCAGGAGGCAGACTGGGAGTAACGGGTGCAGCAGCCAGCGACGGTGTTTCAATCGGTGGGGCTTGAACGGGCGGCAGGGTCAGCAGCAGCGGTGGCGGTGGCGGTTGACGATCGGCGTACAATTCAGGATCCAAATGAACGGGAAAAGTCCGCAATAACCGGCCACGCGGCCAGACGACTTCCAGCAAAAGATTGAAGCTGGGTTCGCGGATCGGCTGAACCGACGTAACTTTAATGAAGCTGGGGCCACCAGGCGCGGTCTGAACCGCGAAGCGCAGTTTCGACAGGAATTCCAGCCATTCGATTCCCACCTGCGCAAAGTCCGCCTGACGCGGAATTCTCACAGTCAATCCAGTCAATTCAGCAGGATTGTTTACGGTTAGAGGAATTTCGGCTTCAAAGTTTTGATTGAGCGCCGAACGGACGGTGAGCGAACCGACGCCTAAAGCCAGCGCGCCTAGCGGCATCGCCAGCCCAGCTAAAAGTAATAATCGGAGTAATATCCTGGTCGGCATGACCTGTCTCCATTCCGCCGCCGGAGGGTTAGGTTGCCGGCGGTATTGGCTTGGACGCCCCCGGCGACAACCGAACCGGGACGGCAGCTTGTCTGCTTCAAACCACCCTTGTGATCGGCGGCTTCAAGCTTTGCTAAAGATACTCCCTAAAGTGTATTTCTGCGATTTAGATGTATTAAAACCAGCAAAAAAATCACGCTTCCAGCAAAACGCGCAACATCCGCCGCAAGGGTTCGGCGGCTCCCCACAATAACTGGTCGCCGCAGGTGAAAGCCCCCAAATAGTGCGGTCCCATATTGAGTTTGTGCAATCGGCCCACCGGGACGTTTAACGTCCCGGTGACCGTAGCCGGCGTGAGTTCGCGGATGGAAAGCTCACGCTCATTTGGCACGATCTTGACCCAGCGATTGGCCGCGCCGATGATCTCAATCAATTCATCCAGCGGCGCATCGCGAGTTAGCTTGATGGTCAGCGCCTGACTGTGACAGCGCATGGCGCCAATTCGGACGCAAAGGCCGTCGATAGGCACTGGATTCTCGGTGCGACCCAGGATCTTGTTGGTTTCAGCCTGACCTTTCCACTCTTCGCGGCTTTGGCCATTGTCCAGTTGCTTGTCGATCCAGGGAATCAGACTGCCAGCCAGTGGAACACCGAAATTTGCGGTCGGGAACGCACTGGAGCGGATGGCATCGGCAACGATGCGGTCGATCTCCAGAATCGCCGAAGCGGGTTGGCTCAGCCGATCAGCGACCGCGCTATGAATGACGCCCATCTGCTCAATCAATTCACGCATATTCTGCGCGCCAGCCCCAGAGGCGGCCTGGTAGGTCATGGCGCTCATCCATTCCACCAGTCCGTGGGCGAACAGTCCGCCCAGCCCCATCAACATGAGGCTGACCGTACAGTTACCGCCAATGTAATCCTTGATCCCTTTGGACAGTGCGTCCTGGATAACGTGGTGGTTGACCGGATCGAGGATGATCACCGCATCGTCCTTCATGCGCAGGGCCGAAGCGGCGTCGATCCAGTAGCCTTTCCAGCCGGCGGCGCGCAGCCGGGGATAGATCTCATTCGTGTAATCGCCACCCTGGCAGGTCACGATGGCATCCAGCGTCTTCAGTTCAGTGATGGACCGGGCGTCCTGCAACGGCGGCGTAGCACGGCCGATTGCGGGACCGTGGCCACCTACATTGGAAGTGGTAAAAAACACCGGATCGATCAAGGCGAAATCGTTTTCCGCCTGCATCCGATCCATCAGTACAGAGCCGACCATGCCCCGCCAACCCACCAGACCTACGCGCTTCATTTGCTTTCCTCAATATTGAAAGGGGGTGAATGCCAGGAAAAAACTCTATAACGCGGCGATCACAGCGTCACCCATCGCCTGTGTACCCACTATGGTCATGCCGGTCGCGGTGATGTCCACGGTGCGTAAGCCCTGATCCAGAACATGCCCGACGGCGTTTTCTACACGCGCTGCCAGTGTCGGTTGATTCAAGCTATAACGCAGCAGCATCGCCACTGACAGGATAGTCGCTAGCGGATTCGCGATGCCCTTGCCCGCGATATCGGGCGCGGAACCGTGAATCGGCGCATACAGCCCTTTGCCGTGAGCGTTCAGCGAAGCGGAGGGCAACATGCCGATGGAGCCGGTCAGCATCGCGGTGCAGTCGGACAGGATATCGCCAAACAAGTTGCCTGTAACGATCACGTCGAACTGCTTAGGCGCCCGCACCAGTTGCATAACAGCGTTATCCACGTACAGATGCGATAGCGTCACATCGGGATAATCCTTGGCCACCCGCTCGATGACTTCCCGCCACAGTTCGGAGGCTTCCAGCACATTAGCTTTGTCCACTGAGCAAACCCGGCGTTGCCGCTTGCATGCGGCCTCGAACGCGACGCGGGCGATGCGTTCAACCTCTGACTCACGGTAGGCTATGGTGTTGAAGCCTTCTCGCTCACCATTCTCCAAGGTGCGGACGCCGCGCGGCTGGCCAAAATAGCGGTCGCCGTTCAGTTCACGGACAATAAGGATATCCAGTCCGGCGACCAGTTCCGGTTTCAGCGACGAGGCGGCGGCCAGTTGCGGATAGAGAATGGCTGGACGCAGGTTGGCGAATAGTTGCAGATCGGCGCGAATCGCCAACAAGCCGCGTTCCGGGCGCAACGGCTGGTTTATCTGCTCCCACTGTGGGCCGCCAACCGCACCGAGTAGCATCGCGTCGGCTTCATGAGCCTGGCGGCGGGTTGCTTCTGGATAGGGCGAGCCGAGTTCCTCAACAGCGCAACCGCCCAGCAGGCCATGGTCCAGGGTGGCGTCCAACCCATATTCCTGCCGCAGGCATTGCAGCACCTTCACTGCCTCGGTGACGATTTCCGGGCCGATACCGTCACCAGGGAGAATCAGAATTTTGTGGGTCATGGCATTTTTTCGTTAAACCGTCAGGTGAACAGCTACGGCGCTTCTGGGCGGCGGATATCGGAGGCGCAAATTCCCTTGGCAGAGCGGAGAATCAGGCCGATGTCGTCCCAGCCGTTGAGCAAAGTATTTCGTGCGAAACGGATTGATTTCGAAAGTCATTGCTGTGCTGAATAGGGTGTTACAGTCTGAGCGGATGGATCGACGAACAGCTGACCCATCAAGGTCACTTCATAAACTAAATGATGGTCGATGTAGGGTAGCACAGTACGATCAGGATCAGGTTGCGCCCGATAGGCGTCCCGAAGCGCGCCATCAAGTGTCTTGCCAACCATGAGCTACCTGCTGTCCGAATGACCCCCACAAGCTTAAAGTGCGTTCAGACATAATACAAATCTCGATACAAATCTCGAAGTAGACTCGGCTCTGCAGCCTGGACAACCGGAATAAACGACCGTATTTCAGGGTCTGATGAGCCAACCGTCGAGCGGTTCCAAGGGCTGGATTTGGATAAAAAGCCAGGATTATGCGGTGGGTGGCATCTTGCGCGAATCCGGTTTCGCTACGCCTATGGCGTGCGCATTTGCCAGCATATGCTAAGAAAATCCCTTTGCATCCGATGACAAAATCCGCGCTGAGCGTCATCGGAAGGTATCCGGGACAGCCTGCCCCATATACCGCATGAGAAACCCTGTGCGATTATCTACCCGGCGCCACGGAGGTTGGCTTCATCGCCGCCGCCTTGGTCGGATCAATCCACCAGGCGTTCAATTGCGCTCCCTGCGACGGCGTAACAGACGGATAGCCGAACTTGTCCCAAAAGACGATTCGGTCATAGGGCAGGTGCCAATGCGGGATGACCAGATAATTCCATTGCAGTGCCCGGTCAAGTGCGCGCACCCGGGTCACTAGACTGGCTCGATCCGGGGCAGCGATGAGTTGATCGACCAACTGATCAACCGCCGGATTCTTTAATCCCGCCAGATTGCGGCTGCCGGGCTGATCAGCGGCGGCGCTGCTCCAGAATTCCCGCTGCTCATTGCCTGGCGACAGCGACTGACCCCAGACATTGACCACCATGTCAAAATCGAAATCGCGCACCCGGTTCTCGTACTGAGCGGAATCGACGCTGCGCACGGTCATGGCAATACCCAGTCGCTCCAGATTACGGGCGAACGGTAACCCAATCCGTTCCCAGGTGGGCTCGTTAATCAGCAATTCAAAGCGGAACGGCTCACCAGTCTTCGCGTTAACCAGTTGGCGGTCGCGGAAGGTCCAGCCCGCTTCCTGCAACAATTCCAGCGCTTTACGAAAATTGCCCCGTAGTTGCGCATCATCGTTGGAGATTGGCGGTTGGTATTCGGCGGTAAAAACCTCGGGTGGCAGTTCCTTGCGCAACGGCTCCAATAAAGCCAGTTCTTCTGGCGAAGGCAAGCCCCGCGCCGCCAGCTCAGAATTGTCGAAATAGCTGCGAGTCCGCTGGTACTGGTCATGGAACAGATTACGGTTACTCCATTCGAAATCGAATGCATAAGCCAACGCCTCACGCACCTTGGGATTTTGGAACAAGGACCGGCGCAAGTTGTAGACGAAACCCTGCATTCCTGAAGTCCTCTGGTGGGGAAAAATTTCCTTTTTGACCCGTCCCTCACGCAGCGCCGGGAAGTCATAACCTGTGGCCCATTGCTTGGCGACATTTTCTACCCGCAGGTCATAAGCCCCAGCCTTGAACGCTTCCAGCGCCACGGTGACATCACGATAGTAGTCATAGCGCAGCCGATCGATGTTGTGCTGGCCCCGGTTGACCGGTAAATCCTTGCCCCAATAATTCTCGTCACGCTGATAGACGATAAAACGACCCGGTTCAAAGCGCTCAACCCGGTAGGGACCACTGCCGACGGGAATATCCAGCGTGGTCGCGGCAAAATCCCGACCCTGCCAGTAATTTTTCGACAGCACCGGCATCTGGCCGATAATCAATGGCAACTCCCGGTTCTCGCCAGGGGCAAAGGTGAATTTTACTCGCCGCTCATCCAGCCGCTCGGCGCTGGCAATGCTAGCGTAGTAGAAGCGGTAGGATGGATTGCCCTGGGTCTTGAGTATCTCGAAGGAAAACAGTACATCATCCGCAGTGATCGAACCGCCGTCATGAAATTTTGCCTGTGGGCGAATCATAAACGTCACCGAACCCCGATCTGCGGGAATCTCTACGCTCTCGGCGATCAATCCATACTCACTAAACGGCTCGTCGGCGCTGTTGGTCATCAGGCTTTCAAACAACTGGCTGATGCCAACCACTGACTGCCCTTTGATATTAAAGGGGTTGAAAGTATCGAAGCTGCCAATAGCGGCAAAGCGGGCTTCACCGCCTTTGGGTGCGTCGGGATTGGCATAATCAAAATGCGTGAAGTTCGGGCCGTACTTCGGTTGTCCATGCAGGGCGACGCCATGAACAGGTGTGCCGAACGCGACCGTTGACAGGCTGATGCTCAACATTAGCAGGCCGGCCAGCCATTGCGGAAAACGGAATTTTGCGCGATTCATGCCCTATCCTTTACAGTTCGCAAATTCAATAACCCGTTAAAACGATAACCAGATTCAATAGGAGTTCATTATGGGCTTTCTCGCCGGCAAACGCGCCCTGATTGTGGGAGTCGCCAGCAACCGTTCCATTGCCTGGGGCATTGCTCAGGCCATGCGCCGGGAAGGCGCTGACTTGGCGTTGACCTACCAGAACGACAAGCTGCAACCCCGGGTCGAGAAGATGGCCGCCGAGCTGGGTAGCGCTATCACCTTGCCCTGCGACGTGGAAAGCGACGCCGATATCGCAGCGGTTTTCGAGGGGCTTGGGCAGCACTGGGATGGATTGGATATTATTGTACATTCAGTAGCTTACGCTCCACGTGAAGCGCTGGAAGGCGATTTCCTGCAAGGGATCAGCCGCGAAAATTTCCGCATCGCCCACGATATCAGTTCCTACAGCTTTGCGGCGCTGGCCAAAGCTTCGCGGCCCCTGATGAAAGGCCGGCGGGGATCGTTGATCACCATGACCTATCTGGGTGGAGTGCGAGCAGTGCCGAATTACAACGTCATGGGACTGGCCAAAGCCAGTCTGGACGCCAACGTCCGCTACCTGGCCCAGGCGCTGGGGCCAGAGGGAACGCGGGTCAATGCGATTTCTGCTGGGCCGATTCGCACCCTGGCGGCGTCCGGCATCAAGAATTTTCGTAAGATGCTGGACACCTTTGAACGCATCGCGCCGATGCGCAAGTGTGTCAGCATTGAAGAAGTCGGCAATGCGGCGGCGTTCCTGTGTTCTGATCTGGCATCGGGCGTCACTGGCGAAATTCTTTACGTCGATGGTGGGTTTAATACCGTTGCGCTGGGGGCGATGGAATAAACCGACTGGCTTTCCTAACCGGGCTCCCGCCAGCGGGCGAGGGAAGCCTGCAAAAACCCCCTCTAGATAGGGGAGGGGGGTTACAGCCGGTCGCTGTACATCACCACTTTGGTTTTGACCCGTACACTGTCCAGCAGCCCCTCGAATTGCCCGGAGCCGGTCTGCTGCGCCAGTTGTTGCGCCAGCGCTTTTTGTTCCTTCTCGGCCAGCTCATTTTTCTGGCCAGCGACCACCCGCGCCACCACCAGCACCGCCTGATCGCCATTAGCCAGCATCGCCACACCCAGGGCCACGGTCCCTTCTTTCGGTTGCGGCACACGGAATGCAGCGGCCAGCACCGCGCTGTCCACTGACGGTGCGTCGCGACCTACCAAACCAGCATTTTTAAACTCGCCGCTGAAATCTTTGGCCAGGGTTTGCAGATGTTCACCCTTTATTGCACGGATTTTCAGCGCCTCGATATCCTTGGCCAGCGCCTCGCGGGCCTGCTGCTCTTGCAAGATTTTGACGATTTCCTCATGGGATTCCTCCAGAGTGCGTGGGGTCGCTGCTTGATGCTCCTTGACCCGCAGCATTGCCACATGACCCGGTTCCAGCTCCAGTGGCTCGCTGTTCAATCCTCGCTTAAGCACATCTTCGCTAAAGGCGCTGTCGGTGATTTTCGGTTGCTTGGTGATCCCCTCTCCACCCTGGCGATTGAACCAGTTGCTTTCCTGAATCGTTAACTCCAGCGCCTTTGCGGCGGGTTCCAGACTGTCGGGATGTTCGTAGCCCAAGTTGGCCAGCGTTTGCGTAATTTCGTAAAAACGGTTCTCAGCTTGCTGCCGGCGCAATTCCTGGGCAATAGTCTCGCGGACTTCCTCGAATGGCTTGACTTGGGACGGGGTGATCTTGTCCAGCCGAACTACATGGAAACCAGACGGCATCCGCACCGGATTACTGATTTCGCCAGACTTTTCAATCGCATACAACGCATTCTCAAGGGCGGGACTATCAAACATGCCTTTGCTGATAACACCCAAATTGCCGCTTTCCCATTGACCGGAGCTATCAGACTGAATTTCCTGTAATACCTGATCGAAGGTTTTGGTGCCGGAGCGCACTTCATCAGCAATGTGCTGCGCCTTGGTCTGGGCCTGATCGACTTCGGCCTGGGCGGCGCCCAGTGGCAGTTTGATGAGGATATGCGAAGCCGAGCGCTCTTCAGGCTGGCCATATTTAGTAAGCTGCGCTTCGTAAGTTGCCCGCAATTCATCTTTGCTAACGGTGATCTGGTCCGCAATGCTCGACAGTTTCATCTCGATGAATTGTATACGCACCTGTTCAGGGTTTACGAAGCGATCCGCGTTCTTCGCGAAGTAGTCCTGGAGAGCGGTGTCGTCTACTTTCGCCTTGGCGATATACTGCGCCAATGGCAATGTTAGGTAGTATACCTCCCGTTGCTGTTTGAGCAGCGAGACCAGTTGTTCCAGTTCCGCCGGCGTGACCAGCGCCGAGGCGATCACCCCGTTGCGCAATTGATCAGTCGCCAATGATTGCCGCAACCCTTCTTCGAACAAAGTGGGGGTGTAGCCCTGATTACGTAGCAGCCGCTCGTATAACTCCTTGTTAAACCCGCCGCTTTGCTGGAAAACGGGCAACGCCAGCAGTGCGTCGCGCAATTGCTGGTCGCCGATCCTCATGCGCTGGTCATTGACCAGTTGTGCGAGGACTTGTTCGTCGATCAACTGCCGCAACACGTCCTGTTTCAATTGTGGCTCTTCCAGTAAAGAGGGGTTCATGTTGTTGCCCAGCATCGCTTGCAGGCGCTGCCGTTGTTGCTGGTAGGCGCGCTGATATTCCTGTAGAGAAATTTTGCTGTCCCCGACAAGAGCAGCGTCCATCGGCCCGCCGCCTTCGAAGTAATAATTGATGCCCCATACCGCAAACGGGATGGTTAACAGACCCACGATGGTGTAGGCAAACCAGCCTTGGGCGTGATCACGGATTTTTTGTAGCATGGCGAATTACCCGGCTTCGGATCGGGAAGAAATTGGCATTGGGGACTGCGCGGCGAGCGCGCATGAAAAAGGGCGTCTGGACGACACCCCCTGGCATTTGGCGGAGCGGACGGGACTCGAACCCGCGACCCCCGGCGTGACAGGCCGGTATTCTAACCGACTGAACTACCGCTCCGAACAGAAAATCGAGTGATGACATTCACGGTCTGGCAAATCTGAAAGAATTTGGCGGAGCGGACGGGACTCGAACCCGCGACCCTCGGCGTGACAGGCCGATATTCTAACCGACTGAACTACCGCTCCGATAAAGCAAACCGTGGTGGGTGCTGAGGGGCTTGAACCCCCGACCCTCGCCTTGTAAGGGCGATGCTCTCCCGGCTGAGCTAAGCACCCTGGAAAAGAGGTCTATTTTATCGCGTCCTTGAGCGTTTTACCAGCCTTGAAAACAGGAGCCTTACTGGCGTTGATCTCCATGGGTTCGCCGGTTTTCGGATTGTGGCCAGTACGCGCTGGGCGCTCCCGCACTGAGAATGTGCCAAAACCGGTGATCACCACCGAATCGCCCTCATTGAGAGCCTTGCCAATCGCCATTGTCATGGCGTCAACCGCCTTGCCTGCCGCCGCTTTGGGCAAATCGGCCGCTTGAGCAACGGCCTCGACCAGTTCAGTCTTGTTCATAAGCCCTTTCCTTTTCAATGTTATCAGTTGTTGGGTAGGGACATTGCCCGGCATGATGCACGGGAACTTGCCCTTCAGGGAATTGTAGCAAGCTTGCCTTATAACAGGGCGTTCAAAGCAGTGTCAATTAACGCTTGAAAACATCATCACTTAGTCTCAATGAGCGCGTACACCGTCCAGCACACCACCGGGCTTGACCACGGATTCTGCTACTGTTTCTTCCGTAGCAGCCGTTTCACGGGATTTGGGTTCCGGCAGCGTTTGCAGAGCAATTTCCAACACTTGGTCGATCCAGCGTACTGGGCGCACGTCGAGTTTGGCCAGAATATTCTCTGGGATTTCCGTCAAATCCTTACGATTTTCCTCCGGGATCACCACCGTGGCGACGCTGCCCCGGTGGGCCGCCAGTAACTTCTCCTTCAGTCCACCGATCGGCAACACTTCACCGCGCAGGGTAATCTCGCCGGTCATGGCGACATTGGCCCGCGCCGGAATCCGGGTAAGCGCTGAGACTAACGCTGTACACATGCCAATGCCAGCACTGGGGCCATCCTTGGGCGTCGCTCCTTCCGGGACGTGAATATGCAAGTCAAATTTCTGATGAAAATCCGGATCAATGCCCAGCATTTCGGCGCGACTGCGCACGACAGTCATCGCCGCCTGGATGGATTCCCGCATGACTTCGCCCAACTGGCCGGTATGGATCAACTTACCCTTGCCGGGTACCAGCGCCGCCTCGATGCTGAGCAACTCGCCGCCGACCTCGGTCCAGGCCAAGCCAGTGACCTGCCCGATCTGATCCTGTTCCTCGGCCAAGCCGTAGCGGAACCGCCGCACCCCAAGGTATTTTTGCAACGCATCCGGTCGGACGGTGATCGTACCCTCAATCGGCTTGAGCGTAATTTCCTTGACTACCTTGCGACAGATTTTGGCGATTTCGCGCTCCAGGTTGCGCACACCTGCTTCACGGGTATAAAAACGGATAATATCGAGGATAGCCTCATCGACAATCTCCAGTTCACTTTTCTTCAAGCCATTGTCGGTGATCTGTTTGCGAACCAAATAACGGGAGGCGATGTTGAGTTTCTCGTCCTCGGTGTAGCCAGGAATGCGAATCACCTCCATGCGATCCAGCAGCGGCGGCGGGATATTGAGCGAGTTGGCGGTCGCTACAAACATCACATCCGACAAGTCAAAATCCACTTCCAGGTAATGATCGTTGAAGGTGTTGTTTTGTTCTGGATCCAGGACTTCCAACAACGCTGATGACGGATCGCCGCGAAAATCCATCGACATCTTGTCGATTTCGTCAAACAAAAATAATGGGTTGCGCACCTCGACCTTGGCGAGGTTTTGAATGATTTTGCCCGGCAATGAACCAATATAAGTTCGGCGATGACCGCGAATCTCCGCCTCATCACGCACCCCGCCCAGTGACATCCGCACGAACTTGCGGTTGGTAGCGCGGGCGATGGAGCGTCCTAGCGAAGTCTTGCCCACGCCCGGCGGACCGACCAGACAGAGAATCGGTCCCTTGAGCTTGCGCGCTCGTTGTTGTACGGCCAGATATTCGAGGATCCGTTCCTTGACCTTTTCCAGCCCGTAGTGATCAGCTTCCAGAATGCCCTCGGCTGCGACCAGGTCATGATGAATCTTGGTGCGCTTCTTCCAGGGAACGCTGACGAGCCAGTCGACATAGTTGCGCACCACGGTGGCCTCGGCGGACATTGGCGGCATCATTTTCAGCTTGTTAAGTTCCGCTTTGGCCTTGTCCTTGGCTTCCTTCGGCATCCCGGCTTTTTCGATCCGCTGGGCTAAATCCTCGAGTTCGTTAGGCACATCCTCCAGATCGCCGAGTTCCTTTTGAATGGCTTTCATCTGTTCATTTAGATAATACTCGCGCTGGGTTTTCTCCATTTGCTGTTTGACCCGCGAGCGAATGCGCTTTTCCACCTGGAGAATATCGATTTCACCTTCCACCAGTCCCAGCAGATGCTCAAGGCGTTCCTGCAAGTCCTGAATTTCCAGAACTTTCTGTTTTTCTTCCAGTTTGAGCGTCATGTGGGCCGCGATGGTGTCGGCCAACCGGACAGGATCTTCAATACCAGAAATCGAAGAGAGAACTTCTCCAGGAATTTTTTTGTTGAGCTTGACATACTGATCGAAAGCGCCCAGCAACGAACGCATTAGTGCATGTACGTCAGGCGACTCATTTTCTGCGGGGTCTGCGTCCAGTAACGACACGCTCGCCGTAAAACAGGTTTGGGTTTCGGTAAAGTAGTGGATGCGTACCCGCTGGCTGCCCTCCACAAGCACCTTAACCGTCCCATCCGGTAACCGCAGCAACTGCAGCACGTTCGACAGCGTGCCGATGTCGTACAGGTCCCCAGCTTCGGGATCGTCCACCTCGGCGCTCCGTTGTGCAATCAGCACGATGCGCTTATGGCTCTGCATAGCCAGATCAAGTGCGTGGATGGATTTCTCTCGTCCGACGAACAGGGGAATAACCATGTGTGGATAAATCACGACATCGCGCAACGGTAAAACGGGCATCAATGCAGGACTGGGCAAAAGGTCGAACTTGGCGTTCTGCTTCATCAATTTCTCCACGGCAAACCGGGTCGCTGAACCGGCAACGAGCATGTGTGGTTCAGGCTTGTGGTTTCAAAAATAACCAGGCGGTCACCGATGGAGTCAAGCCACTCCGGCGCTTGGCGATGCGCACTCCTTGTCCAGGGAGGGGAGTCCATACCCGATTGGTTTCTGAAAAGCCATGAGCCTGATCCCAAGAATGGGACGTTTTTGGGAAAACGCTTTAGGTATCGTGTCCGACAGCCCGCCGCTCAACGGTTTCATAGATGAAATAAGGTTTGTTGTGACCGGTGACGACGGATTCATCAATCACAACTTTGTGGACATTCTGCATACTGGGCAGGTCATACATCGTGTCCAACAACATCTGTTCGAGAATGGTTCTGAGACCTCGTGCACCCGTCTTGCGTTCCATGGCTCGGCGCGCCACCGCACCTAACGCTTCTTCGCGCAGTTCCAGCTCACTACCTTCCATCTCGAACAGCTTTTTGAACTGCTTGACGATAGCGTTTTTGGGCTCGGTCAGAATGCGCACCAAGGCTTGTTCATCCAATTCAGTCAGGGTCGCCACGACTGGCAGGCGGCCGACGAATTCCGGGATCAGGCCGTATTTGATCAGATCCTCCGGTTCGACTTCCATCAGTACCTCACCGACGTTTTTGCCATGGTCCTTACTCTTTACGTCAGCGGAGAAGCCAATGCCGCCCTTTTCGGAACGGCTGCGGATCACCTTGTCCAGTCCGGCGAAAGCCCCACCGCAAATGAACAGGATATTGCTGGTGTCGACCTGCAGGAATTCCTGCTGTGGATGCTTGCGCCCGCCCTGCGGCGGCACTGAAGCGGTCGTTCCCTCAATCAATTTGAGCAACGCCTGTTGCACACCCTCACCGGAAACATCGCGGGTGATAGACGGGTTGTCAGATTTGCGGGAGATCTTGTCGATTTCGTCGATATAGACGATGCCCGTTTGCGCTTTCTCGACATCGTAATCGCATTTTTGCAGTAACTTCTGAATGATGTTCTCAACATCTTCACCAACGTAACCCGCCTCGGTCAAAGTCGTGGCGTCGGCGATGGTAAACGGCACGTTCAACAGGCGGGCCAGAGTTTCGGCCAGTAGAGTTTTGCCCGAACCGGTAGGACCGATCAACAGAATATTACTCTTGGTGACCTCGATATCTGGATTCCGGCTACCCCGGTTGGCTCGTTGCAGTTCCAACCGTTTGTAATGGTTGTAAAGAGCGACGGAAAGAACCTTTTTAGCGCGGTCCTGGCCGATGACATATTCATCGAGAACCTGGTTGATATCGTGTGGCTTGGGCAGCCGGTTGGTGGCGGGAGGGGCATTTTCCTCCATCTCCTCACGAATGATGTCATTGCACAGCTCAACACACTCATCGCAAATGAAGACGTTCGGCCCCGCAATCAGCTTGCGCACCTCGTGCTGACTTTTGCCACAAAATGAACAATACAACAGCTTGTCGTGATCACTCCGGTCACTGCGATCTCTACCCATCATGCCATCCTCATCATCGAGCGGTCGTTGAAGCCGGCGATCCCGAATTGGATCAGGTCGCCGCCGGGAGGCGCTGGCTCAGCACGGCATCGATCAGGCCGTATTCGGCAGCTTCAGCGCCGCCCATGAAGTTATCGCGGTCGGTATCGACCGCGATCTTTTCAACGGGTTGGCCAGTATGACGCGCCAGGATACGGTTGAGCCGATCCCGAACCAGCAAGATTTCCCGAGCGTGGATATCAATGTCGCTGGCCTGCCCCTGGAATCCGCCCAAGGGCTGATGGATCATGATGCGCGAATGCGGCAGGCAGAATCGTTTGCCGGCGGCGCCGCCCGCCAGCAGCAACGCGCCCATGCTGGCCGCCTGACCTACGCACATGGTGCTGATATCCGGCTTGATGAATTGCATGGTGTCATAAATCGCCAGACCAGCGCTGACAGACCCTCCTGGCGAGTTGATGTACAGATGGATGTCCTTGTCCGGGTTTTCCGCCTCAAGGAACAGGAGTTGGGCTACAACTAGGTTGGCAACGTAATCCTCAACGGGTCCGACCAGAAATACTACCCGCTCCTTGAGTAATCGCGAGTAGATGTCATAGGCCCGCTCACCACGCGCAGTCTGTTCGACCACGATAGGGACGAGATTGAGCGCTCGGGGCGTGGTGGCGGATGCGTAGGGGTTACTCATGGGCGGAAGGCTCCGAATGAGGCTGGGCAGAGGGGTCGGGCAGCCCTGCGGAATCCTGTTCAAAAAATCCCTGCTCTCCCGGAATCGCTGGTCGCCGCGAATCCATCATTTCATAAAAGCTACTATTTTTTTCAGTCACTTGAGCGCGATCAAGTAGCCAGTCTACGGTTTGTTCCTCAAGCGCCAAGGCGCGCACACGGCCCAGCAACTGAGGGTCTTGTTCGTAGGCGCGGGTGAATTCTTCAGGGTCCTGATAGGCAGACGCCAACATTTCCAGAATATCGCGCACCCGCTGCTCATCCACCTGGAAGTTCTGTCTCGCGACTAGCTCGGACATCAGTAGGCCAAGCGCAACCCGTTGATGGGCCTGAGGTCCAAACAGTTTTACTTTAAGCTGCTGTAGATACTCATTGGAAGAATCCTTCGGGAAATCCATTTGGCTCGCCAAATTGTCAATTTCGGTCTCGACCAGCGCCCGCGGCACGGGAAACGGGTTGGCTTGAAGCAAACCCTGCATGACTTGGTGCTTGACAGTGGACTTAATGCTCTCACGTAAATTGCGTTGCATGTTATCCAGTAATGATGTGCGCAAGGCCGCCACGCCGCCTTCCTGGAGGTCGAATTTCTCAGCGAAGACATCGTCTACTTCAGGCAACGTTGCTTCCTCGACGGAATGCAGCTTGATCTGGAAATGAACTGTTTTACCGGCGAGTTTCTGGTTGGGATGATCTTCTGGGAGCGTCAGGTCGAATTCCGACTCTGCGCCTGAACTCAGACCGAACAATCGCCCCTCGAAATCTTTGAGCAAGGACTTTCCATCCAGGACAAATTCAGCATTCTCGCCTTTATTGCCGGGGAATTCCTGACCGTCTATCTGACCCTCGAAATCCATGTGGACCCGGTCATTCTGACGCACTGGGCGCTCCACCACATTCCAGACAGCCTGTTGCCAGCGCAGGTTCTGGATCATGTTATCCACATCCTGCTCAGTGACTTCTGCGACTGGCCGCACGACCTGAATAGTCTCGAATCCAGTCGGTTCGATTTGGGGTGCGACCTCAAAGGTGGCGGAATACTCAAAATCCTCCCCTTCTTGTAGGGACTTAGGCTCAATTTTTGGGTGGCCCAGCGGATTCAGGTTTTCCTGGGTCAGCGCCTCGTGCAGGCTGTGTCCCATCAATTCGCTGACCGTATCGAGCCACGCCTGTTGTCCATACAGCCGCTTCATGACTTTGAACGGTATCTTGCCTGGACGAAAGCCGTGGACCTTGACCTTCCGGGACAGGGCTTGCAGCCGGCTCTGGGTTTCCGTAGCTACCCTTTCGGCGGGTACTCGCACGGTCACCCGGCGTTCCAGAGCGTTCAGCGTCTCAACTGAAACCTGCATCGATGCACCTCAAAAGTCAGTTCAATCGTTGTCGTGTTAGCCAACCTGCCGACATGATCTTGGACGCGCTGATTGAGGCGCGGGCCGGGGTCATGTTCCTGGGCATACGGCGTGGATGGTGCGAAAGGAGAGACTCGAACTCTCACGGGTTACCCCACTGGAACCTAAATCCAGCGCGTCTACCAGTTCCGCCACTCTCGCAAGAAGATGCGGCGCGTTGCGAAACGCAGAAAAAGCCCTTCGCAAACGGCTGACATTGAAGACCAGTATACAAGACAGCGCCCAACCCGGCATAAAAATCGGGAGCAGTATCGTTTGGGTGGGTCGACAACAGGGGAGAGCAATCAAAGGTATCGGGGAATATTTGTAAAGTGGTGGGCCGTGTAGGACTCGAACCTACAACCAATTGATTAAGAGTCAACTGCTCTACCAATTGAGCTAACGGCCCAAAAACCAGTCGCGCATGGAACCAGAAAACGTTCCAAAACGCAAGCATTGGGGTGGACGATGGGACTCGAACCCACGACGACCGGAATCACAATCCGGGGCTCTACCAACTGAGCTACGCCCACCATTGAAGTGATTGAATCTGACCGGGTCGAATTGGCGCGCCCGGCAGGACTCGAACCTGCTACCCTCAGCTTAGAAGGCTGATGCTCTATCCGCATGAGCTACGGGCGCGTAGTGATCGTGTCGCCGCTAAACCCGCACGATGGTCGGGGTAGAGGGATTCGAACCCACGACCCCCTGCTCCCAAAGCAGGTGCGCTACCAGACTGCGCTATACCCCGTCGCTGTGTGCTTCCTTGCGGGAAAAGGAATTCTATTTTCAAACACCCGTTAACGTCAAGCCGGTTTTCATTCCCGCCGCCAGATCGTTCCTTTCGGCGTATCTTCCAGAACAATGCCGGCTTCCTGCAACACGGTGCGAATGCGATCCGCTTCCGCCCAATTTTTTGCTTGGCGGGCGGCGGTGCGTTCGGCGATCAGTGTCTCGACCTGTTCCTTGGAAATGGCGACGGTTATTTCCGGGGCAAAGGTGGCAACGCCAATTTTCGCCGACGGAACAACAACTGACGCACCTTGATCTTGAGAAACACTTTCAGGATCATTTTGCAACAACCCCAGGATTCCCCCTAAAAAAACCAACGTGGGACCTAATCGCGCCGCTGCCGTCTCATCCCCAGTTCGCAAACGGTTCATTTCGCGCGCCAGTTCAAACAGCACCGCCAGGGCTTCCGGGGTGTTGAAATCATTGTCCATCGCTTGTTCGAAGCGAGTTTGCCAAATCTTGTCGACCGGCGCGTCGACTGCCGACAGGCCGCGCAGAGCGGTATACAACCGGTTCAGCGACGCCTTGGCGTGGTCGAGGTTTTCATCGGCGTAGTTCAATGGCCCCCGATAGTGGCTGGACAGAATAAAGAACCGCACGACTTCCGGCTTATAGCATTGCAAAACTTCACGCACAGTGAAGAAATTGCCCAGCGATTTGGACATTTTCTCGTTGTCCACCTGGACAAAGCCGTTGTGCATCCAGGTATTGACGTAGCGCTGGCCGCTGGCCGCTTCGGACTGGGCGATTTCATTTTCGTGGTGCGGGAATTTCAGATCCATGCCGCCGCCGTGAATATCGAAATGCTCACCCAGGCAATGGGTAGACATGGCGGAACATTCAATGTGCCAACCAGGCCGGCCCGCACCCCACGGCGATGGCCAACTCGGCTCGCCGGGTTTAGCGGCTTTCCACAGCACAAAATCCAGCGGATCGCCCTTGGCCTCTTCGATTTCAATCCGTGCGCCGGCTCGCAGATCGTCCAGCTTCTTGTTGGCCAATTGTCCGTAGCGTTGGAAGCAGCTCACATCATAATAGACATCGCCACCTGCCCTGACGTAGGCGAAGCCTTTGTCCAGCAGGGTTTGGATCAGGGCGATGATATCCGCTATGGCCTCAGTGGCGCGTGGCTCGTGGGTCGGCGGTAGAATGCCCAAGGCCGTTAGATCCTCGTTCATGGCGTGGATGAAGCGGTCGGTTAGGGCGTGAAAATCTTCGCCATTCTCCTGCGCCCGGCGAATAATTTTGTCGTCGATGTCCGTAATATTACGTACATAAGTGACGTCATAGCCCTTGACCCGCAGCCAGCGCAGTACGATGTCGAAGACCACCATGACCCGCGCATGACCGACATGACAATGGTCGTAGACCGTCATCCCGCAGACGTACATCCGCACTTTGCCTGGATCGATGGGCCGAAATTCTTCTTTTTGACGGGTCAGGCTGTTGAAAATCTGGAGCATGGAAAGATCCCTTGGAAACAGGAAAAGCGGTCGGCGATTTGTGGTGGTTGCGATCTAGCAACAGGCCTCCAGTCGTTGCCGCGCCAATTCCGGCGGCAGCAGCGCCAGAATCCGCGCCAACTCTGGCCCATGAGTCTCGCCGGTCAGCGCCGCCCGCAACGGCATGAACAAGTTTTTACCCTTCATGCCGGTGTGCTGCTTCAACGCCTCAACCAGTGGCTGATAAGCCGCGCCATGTTCGGCATACGCCGCCAGGGCGTGGGTGAAAAAGTCGGGACCGGCTTGAAGGATCACGGCTTGGCTATCCGCACTCAGGGTTAATAAATCCGCGCCAAACAATCGTTCTGCCCAGAACGCGGCGTCGGCGGGAAAGCGGATGTTGGGCCGGATAGTGGCGATCAATTCGTCGCGATGAACGGGGGGTGCTTGTTGATGAACTGCTGCGCCCATCCATGCCCACAGTCGTTCTGGCGAGGCATGGCGCACCGCTTCCGCTTGCCAGTGCAGCAACTGCGCTGCATCGTAGCGAGCTGGGGCGCGACCGAGATGCTCCAGCGCAAAACCGGTGGCTAGTTCCTCCGGTTCCATCCAGACATCGCGCTCATAGTGGTGGCCAAGCCGCGCCAGATAATTCAGTAATGCCTCTGGCAGGTAGCCCGCTGCTCGCAATTCGCGCAGGCTAAGATCGCCTTCCCGCTTGGACAAAGGTCCGCCATCCGCACCCACGATCAGGGCCAGATGGCCATACTCCGGCGCCGGCAATTCGAGCGCATCCAGCAATAATAACTGGCGTGGGGTATTGGTCAGATGATCTTCGCCGCGCAACACCTGGGTCATACCCATCAACGCATCATCCACGGCATTGGCGAAAAAGAACTGTGGGGTTCCATCGGCGCGGCGAATGATGAAATCGCCGATGTCATCGCTGGCGAAACGCTGCGGCCCGCGAACCCGGTCAGTAAATTCAATCACTCGGCCAGTCGGCGTCCGGAAACGCAGAGTGGGTTGTAACCCCCGCTCCAGCCGCGCCTGGCGCTCAGCATCGCTCAGTCGGGCGCAGGTTCCTGCATAGCGTGGCGGACGCCCCGCTGCTCGTTGCGCTTTCCGGCTCAACGCCAATTCTGTCGGGGTACAGAAGCAGGGATAGACGTGCCCCGCTGCTTCTAGTTGCTGGTAGTATGCGGCGTAAATCGCCGCTCGCTCCGCCTGGGCGTAGGGCGCGCAGGGGCCGCCCACTTCCGGCCCCTCTTGCCAATCCAGCCCCAGCCAGCGCAGATCTTCCAGCAATGCGGCGACATACTCTGGCTGACTGCGTTCCTGGTCGGTATCCTCGATCCGCAAGATAAATCGGCCATCACCGCGCCGGGCCAGCAGGGCGTTGAATAGGGCGGTGCGGACGTTGCCGAGGTGCAAATAGCCGGTCGGGCTGGGCGCGAAGCGCGTTTTGATCGTTTGGGTGCTCATAAGAAATTATGGTAACGGAAAGGACTGAGCGCCGCCAAATCTGGCAGTGGGCCGGTTCGCCGATTATCATGCAATCTTTCATTTCCATCATCCTGGCAATTTTCTCATGCGCAAACTCTTTTCCTTACTCGCTACAACTCTGCTGGGTTTGGCTAGCCTGACCGTCCTGGTTGGCGTCCAAGCGGAAACCAGCCCCCTATCTCCTTCCAACCGTGAGCTTCCTTCCATGATCAATTTACAGACTTCGCTGGGCGTCATCGGCATCGAACTCGATCACGAGCGCGCCCCGGCCACCGCGGCTAATTTCGTCCAATACGTTCAGGACGGATTTTACGACGGTACCCTGTTTCACCGGGTGATCCCCAATTTCATGATTCAGGGCGGCGGCATGGAGCCTGGTATGAATCAGAAGCCAACCCGCGCCACGATCCGTAACGAAGCGGAGAATGGTTTGAAAAATGTGATCGGCAGCATCGCCATGGCTCGTACTTCCGATCCGCACTCGGCCAGCTCGCAGTTCTTCATCAATCTCAAGGACAACGACTTTCTCAATTATCGCGCCTCAAACGGTCAAGGTTGGGGCTATTGCGTCTTTGGCCGGGTGGTGAAAGGTATGGATGTAGTGGAGGCTATTGCCCGCGTGGCCACCACCAGCCGGCGCGGCCATCAGGACGTGCCTGTTGAAGACGTGGTGATCATCAAGGCGGAAATCAGCGGCGAAAAGGCTGAAGTCGGCCAATGAACAATCGGGCGGTGCTGTTCATTTCCGATCTGCACCTCGACCCTGTTTGTCCCGCGATCACCGACCGGCTCCTGGAATTTTTGGAGCAACCAGCCCGACAAGCCGAGGCTCTGTATATCCTCGGCGATTTGTTTGAAGCGTGGATTGGTGATGATGATGATTCCGAGCCGGGGCGATCGGTGGCTGCTGCGTTGCGCAGGTTGACGGATTCAGGTGTCCCCGCCTATTTCCTGCACGGTAACCGTGACTTTCTGCTCGGTGAGCGGTTCGCCGCTGCCAGCGGTGTCCGGTTGTTGCCGGAAAGCGTAGTGATTGAATTGGCGGGCGAACCCGTCCTGCTCCTGCATGGCGATACGCTTTGCACCGATGATGTCGACTATCAGGCGTTCCGCGCCCAAGTGCGCAATCCCGCTTGGCAAGCCCAGATTTTGGCCCTGCCGTTGACGCAACGGCGGGCGCTGGCCGGTCAGTTGCGGGATACCAGTCGACAGGCTACGCAACAGAAAGCAGTGGATATCACCGACGTCAATTTGGCCGAAGTGGATCGGGTCATGCGCGCCCATGGTGTTCAGCGGCTGATCCACGGCCATACCCATCGACCGGCGGTTCACGATGGGTGGCTGGATGGACAGCCGGCACGGCGGGCGGTGTTGGGCGACTGGCAGAAGCAACAGGGTAGCGTCCTGCGTTGTGCGGCGGACGGCTGGTGGCTGGAACCGCTGCCCAGTGTGCGATGATTTTGCTGCCCACAGCCAGTTCATGGGTGCACAACGCGCCGGGCGGTTTCTCCGCGCTGATGGACTTATATGAGCGCAACTATATCCAGATTCGCCGGCTGTTGCCGGTCATGCCGCCAGCATCAGCCGTTCGGGTTTCGCAAATCCCCGGCGGGCTGGATTTGCATTTGCGGATTATCGAGCGTTGCCGTTATACCAGTGAGCTGATTTTGACCTACCAGTTTGGTCAAGACGATGGCTCGCCCATCGCCGAGCCTGATTTGCGCATCCGGGTATACCACGACGCCCGATTGGCTGAGGTGATGGCCGCGCATTGGCGATGCCATCCAGCCCTCTCTACCGCGCTGCCGAATGCTGGACCGGTTGATCACGTCAGCCTCCACCGCCGCTGGCGCAGTAACCGCTTCCTCTACAAATGGCTCAGCTACTGCCTGCGCCAGGGCCATTGTTTTACCGATTCCTTCGATCATCCGATTTGAATTTCCTGCGCCCGCGCCGCGCCTGCTTGCAGGGAAATTCTTATACAAATGGATTTTTTTCGGCGATTACTTTGACAAATTTTGTTGACTAATTGAGTAGGGTAATATAGTTTCCACACATAAATAGTCGAAAATTATATCATTAAAGTCACTTCAAGGGTAACGCCATGAAACTTTCAACCAAAGGCCGCTATGCGGTCACCGCCATGATGCATCTCGCCATTCACGACCGGCAGGCTCCGGTCACGCTGGCGGAAATCTCTCTGTGCCAGGGAATTTCCCTTTCTTATCTGGAGCAATTGTTTGCGAAGCTGCGCCGGCGCGGTCTCGTCGAAGGGGTGCGCGGGCCAGGCGGCGGCTATCGGCTGGCGCGTATGCCGGATCGGGTCACCATTGCCGACATTATCAGCGCTGTTGACGAACGGGTGGACGCTACGCGCTGCTGCGGCCAGGAAAATTGCCAGGGCGGTCAGCGTTGTCTGACGCATCAGTTGTGGACTGACCTCAGCCGGCAGATTTACACCTTCCTCGAAGGCATCACGTTGGCGCAATTCATCGAGCGCCCCGCCGTCTATGACCAGGCGGTGATGCATCGCCAGACTTCGCGTCGGCGCGAACAACCGATCAATCCGTTGCCGGTTCCGTCGGCCATGATGTAACTGGGGCGGTCGCGGTGCGATGCGTTCACCCATTTATCTGGATTACGCCGCCACTACGCCCGTCGATCCACGGGTCGCAGCCTTGCTGGGGCGGTGTTTGACCCTGGAAGGCGTTTTCGGTAACCCTTCTTCCACGACTCACCCTGTTGGCCGACAAGCGGCGCGAGTAGTTGAAACTGCTCGCGCCCAAGTGGCCATGCTGATGAACGCCGATCCCGGCGATCTCGTCTGGACTTCCGGCGCCACCGAGGCTAATAACCTCGCTCTATGGGGCGTCATGCGCGCCTACGCCCGCAAAGGCCGGCATTTACTCACCGCCAAGACGGAACACAAGGCAGTGCTTGACGTTTGCCGACGGCTGGAAAGGGACGGCAGTACGATCACGTACCTCGATCCAGACCCGGATGGCCGGATTCCGCTGGAGCGGATGGCCGCCGCCTTGCAGCCGGATACAGTGTTGGTGTCGCTGATGCACGTCAACAATGAAACCGGCGTCCTCCAGGATTTGGCCGCGATGGGCGCCTTGACCCGCGAGCGCGGCGTTCTTCTGCATGTCGACGCTGCGCAAAGCGCTGGCAAGCAGCCCATTGATCTGCAAGCATTGCCGGTGGATTTGCTCAGCCTCAGCGCCCATAAGCTGTACGGCCCCAAAGGCGTCGGCGCGCTGTATGTTCGCCAGCGCCCGGTGCGGGTGCGGCTGGAACCGTTGCTTTATGGTGGTGGCCAGGAACGCGGCCTGCGCGCTGGCACTCTCCCCACTCACCAGATTGCGGCGATGGGCGAGGCGTTTCGCATCGCCGGTGAGGAAATGGTCGTTGAACAGGGCCGGATCCGGGAATTACGCGACCGGCTGTGGCAAGCATTCACCGCCTTGGGCAAAGTAGCGTTAAACGGCGATACGGCGCGGTGCGTCGCCGGTATTCTCAATGTCAGCTTCGCGGGCATCACTGCCGAAGCCCTGCTGGCGGGTTTGCCGGAAATCGCCGTTTCCACCGGTTCCGCCTGCACGTCTGCGGGAAACGAACCTTCGCATGTGCTGCGGGCGATGGGTTGTGACGCCGTTCGGGCGCGTAGTGCTGTTCGTTTCAGTCTGGGCCGCTTTACGACGATGGCAGACATCGACTATGTCGCCCAGGCGGTGGCTGCGGCAGTGCAGCGCCTGCGGGAATTGTCGCCGCGGTGGGAATTAACGGACGAGTTGATTCAGGTCGAAGATGGGCAGCAGAATCGCCAGCACAATGACTAGTACGACCCCGCCCATCACCAGAATCAGCATCGGCTCAAAAATGCCCAGCAGCGCCGCAATCAACGTTTCAGTCTCGCGTTCCTGCTGCACTGCCGCCCGTTCCAACATATTCTCCAATCGACCACTGGCCTCGCCGCTAGCAATCAGTTGCACGGTCATCGGCGGAAAATAGCCGCTATTACTGATGGCCTTTTGCAGACTGGCGCCTTCTTTGACGCGCACCGCTGCCTGTTCGACAGCTTCCCGCATGGGCAAATTGCCCATGACCTGAGCGGAAATGCGCAATGCTTCCAGTACCGGCACCCCACTGGCCATCAGGATGCTGAAGGTCCGGGCGAAGCGAGCGGTATTCGCGCCCCGCGTCAATCGGGCAATCAGCGGTAGCTTGAGCAGGGTTTGATGCGCCCAACGTTTGAAGCCAATGCGACGCAGTGCATAGATCCAGCCGGTCACACCGGCGGCCAGCCCGATCAACACCAGCCAGCCGTATTCGCGCAGGAAATCGCTGACAGCGATCAACCCCCGGGTCAGTGCAGGTAACTGTTGATTCAAACTGCTGAACACCTGGACGACCTGTGGCACGACATAGGTCAACAAGCCGGCCACCACCAAGATGGCGACCCCGGTCAGCAACAAGGGATAGAACAGCGCCAAACCGACCTTTTGGCGCATTTGCTGACGCGCTTCGGTGTAATCGGCCAACCGCTCAAACACCACATCCAGATGGCCGGATTGCTCGCCGGCAGCGACCGTCGCCCGATACAGTTCCGGGAACACGCCGGGGAAATCCCGCAGCGCAGTGGCCAGGGTATGCCCCTCCAGCACCCGGGCGCGCACCGCCAGCAGCAAACCGCTCAATCGCGTGCGTTCCGCCTGCCGCGCCACCGCCCCTAATGCCTCCTCCAACGGCAGACCGGAACCGACCAGAGTGGCCAGTTGCCGGGTAATCAAGGCTAAATCAGCCGGGCTAATTCGTGGGCGAAAAAATTGGCGGCTGTGGCGACGTTCCTGGCTGGCGACCTCTTCGACACCCAGCGGACTCATTCCGCGCTCGCGTAACAACTGGCGCGCCATGCGCGGGGTATCGGCTTCAATTAAGCCCTTGCGTTGGCGACCCCGGTCATCGAGCGCAGCGTATTGGAAAGCCGGCATCAATCCTCCCGCGTAACCCGCACCAGCTCCGCCAGCGCCGTATCGCCAGCCAGCACACGCCGCCGGCCATCGTCGCGGATGCTGGAGCTGGACAAGCGGGCGTGGCGCTCCAATGCCTGCTCGCCGTGACCTTCGTGAATCAGCGTTTGCATCGCTTCATCCACCACCACCAACTCAAAAATGCCGGTACGCCCGCGATAGCCGGACTGATTGCAGCGCTCGCAACCCACCGGGGTATAGAGGGTGGGCGGTGTTGCTGGATCAACGCCCAGCACTTCGCAATCAGCCAGCGTCGCTGGACCGGCATGTTTGCAATGGGGACACAGTTTGCGCACCAGCCGTTGGGCCAGCACGCCGATCAGCGAAGAGGACAGTAAAAAGGGTTCAACGCCCATATCGCGCAACCGGGTCATGGCGCCGACCGCGCTGTTGGTATGCAATGTGGACAAGACCAGATGGCCGGTCAACGAGGCCTGCACGGCAATTTCAGCCGTCTCCAAATCACGAATTTCGCCCACCATCACGACATCCGGGTCCTGGCGCAAAATGGCGCGCAAACCCCGAGCGAAGGTCATTTCCACCTTGGTGTTGACCTGAGTCTGGCTGATGCCATCCAGGTAATACTCGATAGGGTCTTCGACGGTCATGATATTGCGTTTGCGGTCGTTAAGCTGGGTCAGCCCGGCGTAGAGCGTCGTGGTCTTGCCGGAACCGGTGGGGCCAGTGACCAGCAGGATGCCGTGCGGACGGTGGATCAGCTTCAGCAACCGCGTCTCATCCTGCGGCTCCATGCCCAGATGTTGCAGGTCCAGTCGGCCTTCGCGCTTGTCGAGCAGTCGCAGCACCACCCGTTCACCGTGGCCGGTCGGCAGAGTCGAGACCCGCACATCAACCGGTCGCCCAGCGACTTTGAGGGAAATCCGTCCATCCTGCGGCAGCCGCTTTTCGGCAATGTCCAGATGGGCCATGACCTTGACCCGCGAGACCAGCAAGGGGCCGAGGGCGCGCGGCGGCTGCAAGGCTTCGCGCAGCACGCCGTCCACGCGGAACCGCACCAGCAACCGGTTCTCGAACGATTCAATGTGAATGTCTGAGGCATTTTCCTTGATGGCTTCGGTCAACAGGGCATTGATCAAACGAATGATCGGCGCATCATCCGCGCTTTCCAGCAAATCTTCCGGTTCGGGTAAACTCAAGGCGACCTGATTCAGGTCGATTTCATCGCCAAAGCCCTCCATCATCCGCGCGGCGCCATCGCTGTCGCCCTCGTAGGCGTCCTGCAACAGGCGCTCAAACCGGTCGGAGGGAACAAAAACCGGGCGCAGTGGGGTGTTCAGGTGACGGCGTAATTCCGCCAAGCTGTGGACGGTGACGCCCGGGCGGCACGCAACACTGACTCCGCCGTCGCGTTCGTCCAGCACGAGAACCCCATGCCGCTTGGCGAAGGCATAGGGCAACTGTCGGATCGGCGATGGCGCGGCGGCGATCCATTCCGGCGCGGCGCTCATTGGTTGTTAAAGCCGAAGGTCGCCGGTTCTGTGACGGGCGGGCGGGGTAGCAATGGCTCCGGCTTGGCGGGCGGGGACAGGTCAAGCAGGGTGCGCTGCTCTTTGACGTCCTGCTGCGGTTTCAGCACCGGCGACTGCACGTCCGGCAGCAAATAATCAGCGCTTTCCCGGGCGGCAAGCTGTTGTTGGCGAATGTAGCTGTATTTGTCACTGGTGTGCAGCGTTCCCTGGGTCGGATCGCGCAGAATGACCGGATGCAGGAACACCATTAGATTGCGCTTCAGCTTGGTGGTATTGCGATAGCGGAATAAATTGCCTAATAACGGCACATCGCCCAGCAGTGGCACTTTCTGAGCGCTTTCATCCAGTTTGTCATCGATCAACCCGCCCAGCACCAGCACTTGACCGTCCTCGATCATCACGATGGTTTTGATGGAGCGCTTGTTGGTCGTCGGCCCCTGAGTGGCGGCATTGGCCGAAGGCGCGACGCTGGACACCTCCTGTTCAATCTCCAGCTTGATCGCGTTGCCCTCATTGATTTGCGGTTTGACCTTGAGTTTGATGCCGACATCGTCACGCTGGATCGTCTGGAACGGATTGCTGAGCGCATTGGTATTGTCATTGCTGCCGCTGGATGTCGAAGACGTATAACTGCCGGTCACAAACGGCACGTTCTGACCCACGACGATTTCTGCCTGCTCGTTGTCCATGGTCACGATGGTCGGCGTGGACAGCACATTGGTATCGGCATTCTTGGCCAGGGCGCTGATCAATACCGCAAAGTCACTGCCCCCCACGCCCAGTTGCAGGCCTCGGGGAATTTGGGCTTTCGACAAGTCGGGCATCTTGGGATCTCCCGTTGGCGGGTTTAAGGCCATGTCAATCGTTCCTGCCAGTCCGAGCACGTTCGACAGACTGCTGGCGCCGGCGTCAAAGTTGACGAAGCCGACGGCGTCGTTGCCGCGCACGCCCCATTGCACTCCCAGTTCAGCCGTTTTTTCCGCCGAAATTTCGGCGATCACCGCTTCGACCAACACCTGGGCGCGACGGACGTCCAGTTGGGCGATTACCGAGCGCAGTGAACGAATCAAATCAGGCGGCGCGGTAATCACCAGCGCGTTAGTCGATTCATCCGCCTGAATATCCACCAAACTGCCACTGCTGCTACTGCTGGCCCCCCCACCGGGCGGCGCACCGGGTTGACTGGGCATCGGCGCATTGCGCGCCACCTCGTTGCTCAGACTCTTGCTAACCCCCTGCAAGACGGTCATCAAATCCTTGGCTTTGGCGTAGCGCAGATAGACCACCTGGGTATTGCCGCCCGCATCGACCGGTGTGTCCAGATGCGTGATCAGGGTTCGTAACCGCACCCGTGATGTTTTGTCGCCACTCAGCAAAATACTGTTGGTGCGCTCATCCGCCACCATGCGCAATGGGTTACCCGTCCCAGCCGTGGGATCAGCACGGGTCTTGCCCTGTTCCAACGCAGTCAACACCCGCACGATTTCAGTCGCCGAAGCATGGCGCAGTGCGACAATCTCAACTTCCTCATTACTGGCCAGATCAATGCGGCTGATAATGCTGGCGATGCGTTCGACATTGGCGGCAGTGTCGGAAATGATCAGAACATTCGTTGGCGTGTAAGCCGCCAGATGGCCTTGTGGGGGAATCAGGGGGCGCAGAATCGGCACAATTTGCGCCGCCGACACGTTTTGCACCTGGATGACCCGGGTCACAATTTGATCCGGTTCGATTCGGCGTTGCTGATCGATGGTTGGCACGTTTTCCTGTTTGGCCCCGGCGGCGGGAACGATCTTGATGACTTTATCACCCGGTATGGCGGCGAACCCGTGGACGCCGAGCACGGCCAGGAACACTTCGTAGAGTTCCTTTTCATCCATCGGCTTTGAGGAAATGATCGTCACCTTGCCCTTAACCCGAGGATCGACGATGAAGTTCTTACGTGTCAGCACCGACATGCTTTCCACCAGCGCGTTGATGTCGGCGTCCTTGAGATTGAGCGTCACCGGCGCAGCTCCAGCCGGTAATGCCAGAAATGCACCCAGCAGCAAGGCCAAGGTCTGGCGGCGCAAAGATCGCCGGTGAGAAGTCAGCCGTTGGTTAAGCCATTGGATCATCATTGTGCGTCTTCGAGGTCGGTGGATACAGCGGCCAGCGGTTCACTGACGATAGATTTCGCCCGCTATGAGCCATCCAGGGTGAAAGTGAGGGGAATCTCGGCGCCGTTGCGCAACACGCGCACGTCGATCCGACTAGCGCTCATCAACTCCTGCAAGATGGCCAACCCCTGAGCGGGACTGTTCAGGCGAGTTCCGTTAATTTCGGTCAGTACATCGCCGCCACTCATGCCCAATTGCTGAAACAGTTGGCGGTCGCGCCCCGGCCGCAACCGGAAGCCTATAAACTGACCGTTTTGCACGTAGGGACTGGCGAAAGCAATATCTTCCAGCGCCTGTGGTCGATTGGCGACTTCACCACGCAGTCGCCCGGCAATGGCGCTGGCGTTGATCACCTGTGGCGCATTGAACGTGTTCGGCCCTGCTGCGGGAGCAGGTTCTACCACGGGCTCCTCTGGCGCAAGCAATAGCGCTGGCGTCACGGTTGGACGCTGGGCATCGTCCAGCTTCGGCAACTTGAGCACTTCTTCCCGGCCATTGCGGGCCACGACGACCTGATCGCGCTCGATGCGTTCCAGGCGGGCGTCGCCCGGTAGCACTTCGCCAATTCGGTAGCTACGCTCCAGGTTGTTGCTATCGGCGATCAGCGCCAGCGCCCAGGCACTGTTGTGCTCGGAGAAAAAAATTCCAACCAGTCGCAAATTGAGCGATGTGACGGGAATAACCATCGGCGGTGGCGACGCAGGCCGATGGGTTTCTACCTTGCCGAACAGGCGCCATGCACTGATTGCGGACACATCCACCGATTGCCGGGGCGAATCATGCCGGGTCATGGGGTCGGGCGCAGAATTGGGAGTGATCAGTGCTGGCGAACCACCCATCAGCACCGCTAGAGCCAGTCGGGCCAGCGCATGCGCCAGCGCGATGACCAGCAGAACATTGATGGTGACAACGGCGATGCGCAACCCGGTTTCAGTGCGGGGCAGCGACCGCTGCAGGCGTTGCGCCAACGCGGGCAGGGTGCGTGGTATGAAATTCACCCGAGGTTAATTCAGGTTAGGGATAGGGACTTCAATCTTATGGAGCATACCAAAAATCTAGCGCAGTGAACCTCGATTTTTGCCGACAGCGCGGTGTCAACCCCTGCCCCGGACCAGGGCCGGCGTGATTGCCGTGATCCCGGCCACCGCCGGCTTGGCGCGCACCCCAATCACTCGCCCGGATTGCAGCGGTCGCGGCAGTTGGACATGCTGTGTCATCACTGCGCTCAGTCGATCCAGCACCGCCAACGGCATGGGTGCGCTGTGCCGCTCGGCCAGATCCACATGAATGACCATCAATTCGGTTGTGGCGGACAGGAAGCCGCGTGTGGCGTGGTAGAGGCGATGAAAGTAATGCACGCGCTTGCTATCGAAGCCGAGGAGCTGGGTGGTGATGCGCATGGGGTCGCCGGCCATCAATTCGCGTTGATAGTTAACATGCGTTTCCACGACGAAGGCCGAACAATTTTCGCGGTTCCGATAATCCTGCCCTATGCCCAGCGAGTCCATGAAGGCGTCAGTGGCATGATCGAACGCCAGAACGTAGTAAGCCACATTCATGTGGCCGTTATAATCGATCCACTCAGAGGGCACGACGCCGGTGTACAGGCACAGGGGGGATTCGATCCGCATGTTGAGAGTCGTCACATTCCGTAAAAGCGCGGTACGCTACCTGCTTTTGCCACGTTGCGCAATGATAGAAAACCGTGGAGGCGAGAAAGTATGGCGATAGGACGGGTATTGATTGTTGCCGGCTCAGATTCCGGCGGCGGCGCGGGGATTCAGGCCGACCTGAAGACCGTCACGGCGCTGGGCGGCTACGCCGCAACGGCGATCACTGCGCTGACCGCGCAAAACACCCTGGGTGTGTTTGGCGTTGTCGGCGTAGAACCCGCCTTTATTGCGCAGCAGATGCGGCGGGTGCTGGAGGACATCGGGGCTGACTGCCTTAAAACCGGCATGTTGCACCACCGCACGGTCATCGAGGTGGTGGTTGAAACACTGGAGGCCTCGGCGCGGGGCATTCCAGTGGTCGTAGACCCGGTGATGTACGCTAAGAACGGCGACAGCCTGCTCGATCCAGCGGCGCGAGAGACGCTGATCCAACGGTTGCTGCCGTGTGCGGCGCTCATCACGCCCAATGTCCGCGAGGCGGAAGCATTGAGTGGGTTGACCCTGCAGCGACCGGACGATTTGGCAGCGGTGGCGCGACGGTTGCTGGAATTTGGGCCAGCGGCAGTGCTGGTCAAGGGTGGACATTTAGCGGGCGAAACCGTGACCGATTGGCTGGTTTGGCGGGGTGGGGCGGAAGCATTTACGGCGCCGCGCATAGAGAGCCGCAACACGCACGGCGCCGGTTGCACCCTGGCTTCGGCCATTGCGACTGGGCTGGCCCAGGGTATGCCGTTGGTTGAAGCGGTTCGCCGCGCACTGGCCTATGTCCAGGAAGCGATCCGCACCGCGCCGGGGTTGGGCAAGGGTTGTGGCCCGTTGAATCACGGATATGGATTTAAGAAATAGCGAGATAGAAAATCCGATTTTCTATCTCGCGACCCTTTGGCAACTGGAGGAGCGCTGCTCATGCTGAACTGGCCCCTGC
>JBAQIQ010000248.1:0-8299 GCA_049288935.1 Candidatus Competibacteraceae bacterium | reverse complement strand
GAACAACGGACCGCGCGCCACTGTCTTCTGTTTGTTTGGCGCGAAACGTCTCGCGCCGGCGGGTTGTCTCGACCGGCTTCTCCGGCAGCGCATTTGAGCGGGCCAGGGATGATCCGCCGCCCCTGAGGTCCAACGACGACACCACCCGAACCCACCGAACAGGACTCCCACCATGATCCCAACCCACGGTTATGCCGCCCAGAGCGCGGTCTCGGCCCTCGCGCCTTTCACTTTCGAGCGGCGCGAGCCCGGCCCGCACGACGTGCAGATCGAAATCCTGTATTGCGGCATCTGTCATTCCGACCTGCATCAAGCCCGCAACGATTGGAGCAATTCGCTGTACCCGATGGTGCCGGGCCACGAGATCGTGGGCCGGGTCGCCAAGGTCGGCCCGCAGGTGACCAAACTGAAAGTCGGCGATCATCATGCGGGGGTCGGCTGCATGGTGGATTCCTGCCGCCACTGTTCCGCCTGCGAGGATGGTCTGGAGCAATATTGCGAGGAAGGGGCCACCTGGACCTACAACGGCAAGGAGCGCACCGGCGACCGGCTGACGTTCGGCGGCTACTCGGAGCGAATCGTGGTCGATGAGCGCTTCGTGATCGGGATTCCCGACGGCCTGGATTTGAAGGCGGTCGCCCCGCTGTTCTGCGCCGGCATCACCACCTATTCGCCGCTGCGGCACTGGGGGGTCGGCGAAGGCCAGAAGGTCGGGGTGATCGGCCTCGGCGGCCTCGGCCACATGGGCGTCAAATTCGCCAAGGCGTTCGGCGCCAAAGTGGTGATGATCACCACCTCGCCGGGCAAGGCCGCCGACGCGCTGCGCCTCGGCGCCGACGAGGTGCTGCTTGTCCACGGATCGGGCGGCGATGGCCAAGCAGGCCGGCAGCTTCCACTTCCTGCTCGACACCGTCCCGAACGGGCACGATCTCAACCCTTACGCCGCGCTGCTCAAGCGCGATGGCACCCTGGTGCTGGTCGGGGTGCTGACCGCGCTCGAACCGGCGCTGCGCGGCATCAGCCTGATCGGCGGCATCGCCCGTGCCCGGCGTGCCGAACGATGGGGTAGCCGATTTTCATTCTCGGCGGTGGACAGCATCGCCACCGCCTGATGTACCAGTTTCCCGTATCCGGGATCAGCCGTTCAGCCCGGCTACCCGCCGCGACTCTTCTGCGTATCCTCCCTCATCCGCTGGCTGGCGCAACGCCCGGTTCACTGCGCTGATCACCGCCTTTAGCGAAGCGGTGACGATGTGACTGTCAATGCCTACTCCGAACAGTGAGGCCGGTTCGCTGTCCATGCGGACTTCGACATAGGACACCGCTGTCGCGTTAGCGCCCGCGCCAATCGCATGTTCGTGGTAATCCACCACCCGCACGTCCAGGCCAAAACACCGATTCAATGCATCGGTAAAGGCGTCAATCGGGCCGTTGCCCTTGCCGGAAATCAGCCGCTCCTGTCCCTGTGTGCGGATCGTGGCGGTCAGCGTGCTGGCGCCGCTGGCCTGGCTGTCCGGCGCAGTACGATGATCGATAAAACGGAACGGTTCATCAGGTTGTAGATAGTTCTCTTGAAACGCCGCCCAAAGATCCGCCGAGGTCAGTTCCTTACCGGTCGCGTCAGCGATGGCCTGCACGATCCGACTGAACTCAATCTGCAATCGACGCGGCAACCGCACGCCATGATCCTTCTCCAGCAAATAGGCAATGCCACCCTTACCCGACTGGCTATTGACCCGGATCACCGCTTCATAACTGCGACCCACGTCGGTGGGGTCAATCGGCAGATAGGGTACATCCCACACATCCTGCCCGGCGATGGCGGCCAATCCTTTCTTGATCGCATCCTGATGCGAGCCGGAAAAAGCGGTGAACACCAGTTCGCCGGCGTAGGGATGGCGCGGATGCACCGGCAACTGATTGCAATATTCAGCGGCCCGAACCACCGCATTGATGTCGGACAAATCCAGGCCGGGGTCAATACCTTGGGTGAACAGGTTCAGCGCCAGGGTTACAATATCGACATTGCCGGTGCGCTCGCCATTGCCGAACAGCGTGCCTTCTACCCGATCTGCGCCCGCCAGCATGGCCAGTTCCGCCGCCGCCACGGCAGTCCCTCGGTCATTGTGCGGATGGATGCTGATCAATACCGAGTCGCGGTGGCGGAGATGCCGGCAGAACCACTCAATCTGATCGGCGTGAACATTCGGCGTGGTCATTTCCACGGTCGCCGGCAGATTGAGAATCACTTTATGCTCCGGCGTCGGTTGCCAGACTTCGACCACCGCCTCGCACACTTCCAGGGCAAAGTCGAGTTCAGTGGCGCTGAAGCTTTCCGGCGAATACTCAAACGTCCAGTCCGTATCCGGATAGTCGGCGGCGATCTCGCGCATCAACCGGGCGCCAGCCACGGCAATCTCCACGATACCGGCCTTGTCCAGCCCGAAGACAACCTGCCGCTGGATCGGCGAGGTGGAGTTGTAGAGATGCACCACCGCCTTTTTCACCCCGTGCAGGGCTTCGAAACTGCGGCGAATCAACGGCTCGCGGGACTGGGTGAGCACCTGGATGCTGACCTCGTCGGGAATCAGCCGCTGATCGACCAGCAAGCGGACAAAATCGAAATCCGTCTGCGAAGCGGCGGGAAAGCCCACCTCGATTTCCTTGAAACCCAATTGCACCAGCATCTCAAACATGCGGCGCTTGCGGTCGGCGCCCATCGGCTCGATCAGCGCCTGATTGCCATCGCGCAAATCTACACTGCACCAGTGTGGCGCTTGGGTGAGTACCCGCGAGGGCCATTGCCGATCTGGCAAAGCGACCGGCGGAAAAGGACGATATTTACGAGCAGCATCAACGTGCATAACCAATGCCTCTTTTGAAGGATCAATGAACCAGGGGGATATTCCCAATACCAACGCGGCGCGATACGGCCGCCAAGCCGCCGCTAGGCTCGACGACCGTGGCGTAGTCGCAGCAAAGCCAGGGAGAGGGCGCGCACGAAATCCGGACGGTGAACGCTAACGGAAACGGGGGAAAGGGTGATGCGAGATCGATCAGGGCCAGACATGGAAGGCAATCCTCGATAAACGGTTTAGATAATAAATGACGACAGTACGCCCCGGTCCCCTACTCAGGGGGCCGGGTCACTCAGTCGTAATTCAAACCGTTCGGAAGATTGCTTGGGTTTCATAATTCACAAATTAACCCAGGCCGCGATTCCGGGTCAAGCGAAGAAAGTTCTGTTGATGGATAATCATTTTTTCATCGACACGAGGAAACCGGCATGTCTGAAAAACCGCAAGCTCTCCACGCCGTTCAAATCTGGGATTTGCCGACCCGGCTGTTTCATTGGATGCTGGTGCTTTTGATGATCGTGCAATGGTGGACTGCTGAGCAAAGCAGCACGATGGACTGGCATCTTTGGGGCGGGTACGCGGTGTTGGCGCTGGTGCTGTTTCGGTTGATCTGGGGAACCGTGGGTAGCGAAACGGTTCGCTTCAGCCAATTTGTGCGCGGCCCTGGCGCGGCGCTGGAGTATTTCAAAGCGCTGCTACGCGGCGAGACGCCGCATTATCTCGGCCATAATCCCATGGGTGGCTGGTCCATCGTGGCGATGTTGGCTCTGCTACTGATTCAGACCATCACCGGCCTGTTCGCCAACGATGACATTTTGATCGAGGGACCGCTGTACGGCTGGATGTCGAAAGGAATGAGCGACTGGCTGACTACGGTTCACAAGTTCAATTTCAACGTGCTGCTGGCAATGATCGCCGTTCACCTCGCGGCGGTCTTTTTCTATTTGCTGGTAAAGCGAGAAAATTTGATCCACCCGATGTTGAACGGGTGCAAGCGCCTGCGACCGGAACAGACGGGCCAAGCGCCGCGCATGGCGAATCCATGGCTGGGTCTGGCGGTATTAGTCGTTGCGGTCGCGGTGGTTTGGTTGCTGGTGCGTTGAACGGAAAAGCAAAAGGCCATGCGCGAACATGGCCTTTCAAACAAACCCGTTTCCTAACTCAATCTTTCCTGAATTCCTTATGGCAAGCCTTGCAGGTCTCGGCAGTCTTGCCGAACTGCGCTTTGATCGCGGCCTCGTCGCCGCCCTTGGCGACTTCAGTCAGCGCGGTGGCTTCCTGCTGAAAATTCTTCATGGCGGTCTCGAACTTGTCCCAGTTCGTCCAGATTTCCGCCTTGGCTTCGGTATCCTTCACTGCATCCGGGCCCGACCCCTTGGGAAAACCTTCCAGCGCCGCTTTGCTCATGAGCTCCACATATTGGGCGTGGCGGGCGACGGCGGCGGCATCAAATGGAACTTCGCCCTTGACCATCGCGCCGATAGGCTTGAAATTCCAGCCGATCACCGAATAGACCGATTGCCGGTAATCAACCACTGCTTCCGGTTTTGGACCAGCCGCGTGGGCTACGGTGAGCAAACTCGCACTCAGAATGCCGCCCGCCAGATAGATTCCCAGTGATTTTTTATTCATGAATTCCTGTCCTCTATTGTCATTTAATAAGTTTGACACGGATCATCATGCCAAAGCATTAGCATTTTGCAAGGACAAACTGAATTCAGACTGAACTGATTGGATAGACGGTTTTAGAACAACCGACCCAGTAGTATGGACATCGAAGCATTGCCGCCCTCGGCCAAGCCACCGGCGAAATAGAAAGGACCCAGCGGCGTGTCTACGCCCAGGAACAGGCTGCCCGCCGGGATTAGCGAATCGACGCTGATATCATCGTAGTCATTCCAGGCGCCGCCAATTTCCAGCGAGCCGCCCGCATAGATGGGAATAGCGAACGCTGACGACGCACTGTCGAGCCGGTACATGTAGATCAGTTCGCCCAGGGCAGCGTACTCACCGGAAATCTGGCCCCGTTGATAACCGGACAGATTCAGGAAACCGCCCAGTAGAAACAAATTCTCAACCCCCATTTCTCCGGACAGACGACCCGCCAGCCGCAGGCGCGGGATAATCGAATATTTGCCCCAGGTGTAGGCATGGGCAAAGTTAAAACTCAGGGTTCTCAGGTTGTGCTCAGAGCCGAGCGCCTTCAGCGAATCGCGGAAGATCAGGTTACTGGAGTAACCCGAGTTGGGGAAGTTGATATTGTCGAGTGTGTCCATCTCCCAGCGCAGCGAATAACCCCCATCCTTGAAACGGCCTTCATAGTCGGAAGTTTGTCCGAGACGCAAATCATTGCTGCCACTCCCGTAATGCAGTCCCAGCACCCAACGGCCCCAGCGTTCCAGATTGCGACCGGCCTCCAAGCCAATTTCGGTGCGATGAATACGAAAACTACTATTTTCCCCGTAGGCTTCATTCAGCAGATCGAGGTTGTATTGCTCGTAGCGCAGGTACGGGTTGATGAAATACTCCTGGTCAGCGCTCAGCGGTTGATAAAAATCTGAAGCGAGCACGATGTTGCCGCCCAGTTGAAGTAAATTACGCCATTGCCCACCCAGGGAGTTCAGTTCCGACATCGTATAGGCGGTGCTGATGTCGAATTCTGAGTCACCCTTGAGGTTGGCGCCCAGGAATAGACCAAAACGCAGTGTGTCCGTACCGATATCTCTTGGCGTTGTTTTGATCACCAGCCCGGTTTGTCCCTGCTCTTTCACCAGCGTGTAGTTGACTCGCTGGAAATCGCCCATGCCATAAATCGCATTCAGGTTACGATTGAGTGTTTGCGGGTCGAGTCGGTCGCCAGGCTGGATCTGGATTTGCCGTTTAATCACCTGATCAGACAGTCGGGTGTTATTGTCGATCCGAATGAAGTCAATGACCGGATGCCCTTCGGGATTGGGCGCAGGCGGCAGCGCCGCAGGATAATTTTGATAAGCAGACGGAGAAACCGACAGCCGGCTCAAATCGCTCTTTTGACGCTGAGCGGCGATATAACCGAAGCGAACGGCGTCTGGAGAGCGATGAAAGTCGAGACTGGACACATCATGCAAATCAGGCGTGATAAAAATATCTTTCTTACTCAAAGTCTTGACCTGTTCTACGACATTGCGCACGGTCAAGATGGTCGTGAGTTGATTGGTAACCGACAACACTGAGTTCAGTTCGCTAGTCGGCGCCAGCGGCGCGCCCACCTCCACGGCGATGATCACGTCCGGGCGGCAAAGCTGGCGGACAACGTCGATTGGCAGGTTATTAGCGACCCCGCCATCCACCAGCAATTTGCCGTCCATGTGCACCGGAACCAGGGCGCTGGGGATGGACATGCTGGCGCGCATCGCCAGGGCCAGGTCCCCCGACCCCAGGACGACCGGCTCGCCGGTGGCTAAATCGGTCGCTACCGCCCGGTAGGGAAGCCGTAGTTTGTCGAAATCGCGCACGCCGGCGGCTGGCAGCGACAACTCTTCCAACAACAGCAACAAATTTTGACCTTCCAGTAGACCCTTAGGTAGTTGAACGCCGTTGCGATTCAAGCCAATTGCGGCATTGATCAATACCCGCTGCTCCTGTTTAGTGCGAAGTGGCAGGTCGGTGCGCGGTGGCCCATCTTTGAAAACTTCCGGCCAGTCAATCCGCGCCAGGGTTTTCTCCATTTCCGCTGGCGTCATGCCGGACGCATACAGCCCGCCAATGATCGAGCCCATACTGGTCCCGGCGACGCAATCAATGGGAATGCGCATTTCCTCCAGCGTTTTGATCACCCCCACATGAGCCATGCCACGGGCGCCGCCGCCACCCAGCACCAGGCCGATGCGGGGGCGATCCTGCGCTGCGCCGGCGGTTGGGACGATATAGAGAGTCAGCAGGGTGCTGATCAGCGCTAGCAAGACGAGTATCCTGTGAATTGCGCGTTGAAATAGCTGGGAACTGAGCATGGCAAAGGACCACAATGTGAATATTCAGGGAAATTTCAGACAGTGTATGCCAAATTTCAATGGCGATACCAAGGCGAAGGAGAATCGTTATGACTGATCAAGAATGCATATCCCGGACGCATGATGCCGGGAATATAGAGCCTGAACAGCACGAGCGCCGAAATTTTCTGCTGGGCCTGGGCAAATGGTCGAAGGCGGTGATCGGCGGTGTCGTTTTGGGCGGGCTGTTGGCCCCCGGGCGTGAGGCCAAAGCCTGGGGTTGGGCCAACCGTGATAGCGGCAAGGGTAGTTGGGTAAATTTCCGGGGCGGCTGGGGTTGGGGGCCGGGCTGGTCTAACCGGTCCGGCGGTTGGTACAACCGGCCTGGCGGCTGGGGACCGGGCTGGTACAACCGGCCGGGCGGCTGGTACAACCGACCCTGGCACAACGGGGGATGGCACAATGGCCCCGGTTGGGACGGCGGCAGTTGGGTCAATCGCTATTGAACCCCGCCCATGAACGAATTGCTGCATAACATTCCTCTGCATTACCTGCCGGATTGCCGGATGAGGCGGCTGATCCTTCGCACCGGCGAGCCGAGCGCACTGGGCGCTGCACTGTCAGCACAAGATCCAACACGAATTGTCGCGGTGCAACTCCTGTCTCTGGAAGCGGATTCCGAGCCACTGAACGCCTGGATGCCCGGCTTGCCGGTGGAATTGATGATGGCTGATCCCGCCGCCGAATTTCCGTTGCTGTATCAACATGTCAACCTTCTCGATCAGCATCCGGTGCGGGTGGTCATTGCCGTTCGTCCAGGCTTCGCCGATGCCGTGAAGGTGGCGCTGGCGCTGGATTTCGCGGTGCGGCTGGAGCCAGGCCAGCCAGCGCCAGCGTTGATTGAGGAACTGGCATCGGTGTTGGAATTTTATCTGCACCAACCGACCGTTGCTTATCCGGTGGACTATTTTCAGGGTGCGCTATTGGGGTTTTATCATCAGGAACCCGTGCCACTCTGGGTTATTTTGGATGAAGATCCTGCATGGTTACGCTATGTCGCCGACGATGGCGTAGAGTCACTGTATGGGCGATTGGCCGAGGTTGCGATAACGGTCGCACTCGATGCCGGACTGGAGGTCTGGATGGAGCAGGTTCTGGCGGTTAGCGAAGAATGCCGGGCCTGTGAATTTCGCCAGAGTTGCGGCGGCTATTTCAAATGGCCGCGCCAGGATTACGACTGCGTTGGAGTGAAGCGGCTGTTTGGCTTATTACGGGGCGCAGCCGATGAGTTGCGCCATGATGTCGAAAAGAGTGGATAGGGAGTAGTGGACGGGAAAACCTCCCTATCCGCCGAACTCAACGTCTGCGTCTTTGTTCCTGGTTCTGGCCATGAATATTGCCGACGACCGCGCCAGCGGCGCCACCGATGAGTGCGCCGACCCCGGCGTTGCCACCGGTCAGACCGCCGATGGC
>JBAQIQ010000247.1:0-2254 GCA_049288935.1 Candidatus Competibacteraceae bacterium | reverse complement strand
CCGCTCCGCCAGCATTTCTTCCAAGTTCCGGTAGCTCAATGGGTACGCCAGGTACCCACGAACACTCTCAGGATGATGTCTCGTTCAAAGCGGTGGCCTCTAAAGTCGATCATGCGGGTTCTCAAGTAAGGACAGGGGCCGTGTAGCTTACCGAAAGCGGGCCTTCTCAGCTAACGCAACAGAACCATTCAGCGTCTCCAGTCCTCCCCAGGATCGGCAAAAATAGACGCAAGGGATCGCATTAATCTCTGACAAAATAAAAAGATAGACCATCCGTATCTACCGGCAACCTGATCGGCAAAATAGCGGTCTAATGAAGGGTTTATCATCGACCCATCAATCACCTGAGCACTTCAAAGATCGGCCATGACTGCCCTGCCGGAAACTCCTTCACGAATCGAACCCTGTCTGCTGGAGCAAACCAGCCCCGAACTCGTCGACCTCATCGCCACCCTGGCAGCAGCGGCTGAACGACTCGGCGCACGACTGCACCCCCGGACCGCAGCCAGCTTGGCCGACTTGGTGCGGGTGATGAACTGCTACTACTCCAACCGGATTGAAGGCCACAACACCACCCCGCGTGAAATTGAACAAGCACTCGCTGACCAGCTCGCTGCGACCGAAGATCGACGCAACCTGCAACTGGAAGCGCGCGCACACATCCGAGTGCAACGCGAAATCGACCGACAATACGCGGCCGGTCAACTCTCGGAACCCGCCGCGCTGAACTTTATCTGCGGGCTACATCGCGCATTCTACGCGGACGTTCCCGAAGCGTTGCTCCTCCTCCAGGGAACCGGACACACCTTCCGCATGGAACCTGGCGCATTACGTTCCGCTCCCGAGCATGAAGTGTCGGTCGGACGCCACCAGCCACCGTCCAGCCTGCGCGTATTGGCCTTCATGGAATACTTTGCCCAGCGCTACCGTTTTCAACCCCTGGGCAAAGGCAGCCGCATCATTGCGATGGCGGCTGCGCATCATCGCCTGAATTACATCCATCCGTTTCCCGACGGTAATGGACGAGTCAGCCGACTCATGAGTCATGCGATGGCGCTACAGGCCGGCATTGGCGCACATGGACTCTGGTCTGTTTCACGCGGCCTGGCGCGTGGGCTGGAAAGTCGCCATGACTACCCGCGCATGATGGATTATGCCGATACCCCCCGGCAGGGCGATCTGGACGGACGAGGCAATCTCTCCCTGAAAGCCCTGAGCGAGTTTGTCACCTGGTTCCTGAACGTGTGTATTGATCAGGTCACGTTCATGGAAGGGCTGTTTGCTTTGGATACGCTCATCAACCGACTCAAAGCCTACGTTGATCAACAGACCTTCAAACCAGAAGCAGCCCGGCTGCTGGAGTCGGTTCTGCTGCGCGGCGAACTGACGCGCGGCGAAGCCGACCGTATCACCGGCCTCAAAGAGCGAACCGCCCGAACCTTGCTATCCACGCTGATCAGCGACGGCATCCTCGGCTCCGATACGCCCAAAGGACCGGTTTCCCTGCGCTTTCCGCTCCATGCCGCTGAAATACTATTCCCCAGACTGTTTCCGGAGACGTAGCGGTTGGCAAAAAACCAGCCCTTATGCCATTCAAGAGAACCACAACGATTTTTTGAAAATCCTCCCGTCCCTCGCGTTGTAGGAACAGGAAGCACGGAAAGCCCCACGGCTCACGGATCGAGCCCGCACGGATGCCGCCCTCACCTGACGCGACCGGAGACCCGATCATGCTGTTTTCCCCGACTCCCTCGACTCCCAGCATCCTGCGCAAGGTGCTGGCTATCGACGCGCAGTACGCCGAACGCGCGGCCTACGATCTCGACTTGCCCTATTTTCCGGTGCGCGGCCTGCGCGAACTGATGAGCCGCGACGGCGGAGTCGACGTCATCGAAACCCTCTACCCGGTCGTCCAGCGCGTGCCCGAGGACGATTCCCCGGAAGCGGTCGCCACGGTCATCCATCAACTGGAACAGAAGCGCTTTGCCCTGGAAATGGGGTCTGACAATCATCGGATACTGCTGGCGAATTCAATTTTGATCGAATCTCATTTCTGAAGTGGTGATAGAGGGCGAGTCCGACGTGGGTGTCGTTGATAGACTTGGAGTCATCCCCATCCTTGACCTACGGAGGATCGCCATGTCGCTCCAGCCCCGAGAGATTCCCCCGGTTCCCGAAGAAACCCAACGGATCGCGCGGGCCGCCTTTCCCAAAGGCAACGTGTACGTTCGCCTGCGCGATGAAATCGGTACGA
>JBAQIQ010000246.1:0-19687 GCA_049288935.1 Candidatus Competibacteraceae bacterium | reverse complement strand
GGCCGGTGCCGTCCACGCCATGCACCACGATGAACAGGCCGACGAAGAAGAAGATGGTGATCCATTCCACCTCGTTGAAGGCGTCCAGGACGTGCTTGCTCTGGTGTTCGGCGTCGTGGCCCCAGTTGGCGAGCAGCAGCAGCAGCGCCGCGCCGGTCATGGCGACGGTCGCCGCTTCCAGGCCCAGGAAGCGGGCGCCGACGAAGCCCGCCACCACCAGGCCGATCACCAGCAAGCATTGTTTGAGCAGCCGCACATCGGTGATCGCCCCATACTCGTCGAACTGCATGACGCGCTGGCGATCCTCCGGAGCGGCCTTGAGATGCCGGCCCCAGATGAAATAAATGGGGATCAGGGTCACTGCCATGATCACGATGACCACCGGAGCCAGGGCATAGGCGAAATCGTTGAAGGTCAGGCCAGTGGCCGAGCCGATCATGATGTTGGGCGGATCGCCGATCAAGGTAGCGGTGCCGCCGATGTTGGAGGAAAAGATCAGCGCGAACAGGTAGGGATACGGCTTGACCTTGAGTTCTTCGGTGATCAGCAGGGTCACTGGCACGACCAGCAGGACGGTCGTGACGTTGTCCAGCAGTGCCGATGTCACCGCCGTGACCAGCGAGATCATCACCAGAATGCCCCAAGGTCGGGCATCGACTTTCTTGGCCGCCCAAATCGCCATAAACTGGAAAACGCCGGACTGGCGCGTGATAGCGACGATCACCATCATGCCGATCAGCAGGCCGATGGTATTGAAGTCGATGCCGCGGATGGCGGCTTCCTGGTTGAGGATGCCGAGAATGATCATCAATCCCGCCGCCAGCAGTGAGACGATGGCGCGGTTGATCTTCTCGGTCATCACCACCACGTAGGTGAGCGTAAACAGGATGGCGGCGACCCACATGGGATTCAGGCCAAAAATCAATGAATTAGCTACCGATTCAGACCCGTGCATTTAGGCGCGCTCCCGCATCAGGATTTCCAGGACGTTCCAGGAAGAAATAATACCCTCCAACCGCTCAGTCTCCCGGTTCACCACCGGGACGCTCGTATGGCCTTTTAAAATCAATTGCAAAACTTTCATGGCCGGCGTGTTGGGGTACACAACGGGGTCCTGCGTGAGCCAGTTACGCACCGGTTCATCGTGGCGCTGATTCAGGCGCTGCGCCAAGTCATGAGAGGTTTCCGTGACAAAGGCAATATTTTCAAGCCCCTGTTTGAGCACCGCAGATGGCAGAGCCAATTGCAGCACGGAATAGATGCCGAAAGTACCGAGATAGCAGCCCTGTTCATCCACCACCGGCAAATGACGCAGGTGATGTTTCAGGATGATTTCAGCGGCGGTTATCACTGAATCAGTAGGTTTTAATGCCACTAGGTTTTCATTCATCAAGGTTCGGGCGGTCATTCAGAGTCCTTGGGTGGGATAAAAAAGATGCCTGAAAAACGGCGATTAACAACAAAAATAAAGTGTTTTTTCTCCTCAAAAAATTGCACCGGGAATTTTATCGATTCAATTGAAGGATATCAACAACAGGATGTTAGAGATTCTTCACTAAAACGACTTGGAAAAAAGCAGGATCATTGATGAATTCTGGCAAAGGCAGATTACGTTCTTGATAACTCTTGAATATTTTTTGCAAACCCCTGCCCGCTTTTTCAGCCAATTCATAATCTTTGCAAAGTTGTGCAATATTGGGATTACGGTAATAAGATACGCCCGCCAAGGCGTTTTCCAATGATAGCGTATTAGGTAGTGGCCCTGGAGAAAAAATTTCGAGCCGGTCATCAAAGAGTGATAAGCGAATTCTTTGACCCAATATCGACCAGTCGCGGTGGCAAAACGCATTAACGACCAACTCGCGGACTGCGAAAAGATCATATTGTGCAATATCTGTCCGGCGAATTGAATCCGCTGGAAAAAACGATCTGACCGAAGAATTTTCCTGAATAAATTTCACCGTTCCATCAATGATTTCAGGTATTGATTCATTAATTTCCCGCTGATCAATAATCGCACCTGTCCGATCATTGCCTGCAAAGCGAAAGAGTTGCGCTCCTGCCTGAGGCAACAGGCGCGTAATCTCAATTCCAAAAAAAAGTGCGCCAGTGATTGTGCATTGCCCGTAGTGATCGATCAATTGCCAATTCAACAGTAACTGGTTAATCATGAGTTGATCAAACTCGATCTTTCGATATCGCTCGCAGTAAATCCTAAAACGCAGCAGGTCAATGTCGGTTATGGACGTGCCCGGCAACGAAGTCACTTCAAAATGATAAACGCCGCCGGATTGCAACAGACGCACCAATTCCTGGGTGCTGGGTTCGATAGAGACCGAGCCTACCCGGACATAAAAACGATTCGTGCTCTTGATCTTATACGGTTTAAAGATCCCTTTCGGTATACGAACTTCCAGAACTTTTTCACCAGAAGCGGCAAGATGTGAATAAATTTCCGGGATCAATGATGGCTCGATCAGGTTACGACAAATATTGATCACCCGTTCCTCAATGCCATTTGCCGGTACTCCGCTCACCGTACCATCATCTTCCACTCCGATAAAAATACTTCCACCCGACATATTGGAAAAAGCGACGATTTCCTTGGCAAAACTCTCGTTACGGAATTCGGCGCTCTTGAATTCAACAGCACTATCCTCTCCACTCCGAATGATTTCCGATAACGACTTAGCCATGTGGATATCTCTTTACATACGCAACAGAAAAACCTTCGGGACGCCATTTTAACACTCATGGCGATTTCCCGGCATTCTCATTTTAATTTCTGGTGCAATTCAATCAGCTTTGCCTCTTCGCCCATGACCACCAACACATCACCCTTCGATAACAGATACGCCGGATCAGGCAAAAAAGGCGCGGCTTCTTCTTCTGAGGCGGATTTGATCGCCATGAGTTGCACCCGATAACGGTCAAGCAATTCCAGGTCGGCCACGGCTCGCCCGATAAACTGAGTCGGCGTCTGGACACTGATTGCGAAGTAGCCGCCACCTAGCGGCATCGCATTCAGCAATCCAGAACGCGCGTAATGCAGCAAATGCGCAGTTTTGACCGCAATTTCCTGTTCCGGGTGAACAACATCGCTGGCGCCGATCAAACTCAGAATCCGGCCCTGATCTTCGTTGGCAACTTTGACCAGCACCCGCGACACCCCCAATTCCCGCAAGTAGTGGGTCAGCAGCGCACAGGTCTCGAACCGCTCGCCGACATCCACCGCCGCAACATCCATATGCTGGATGCCCAGATCCTTGAGAGCTTCCCGGTCGGCCATATCCGCGACAATCGCCTTGCCAACATGGCGCATAACGTTTTGCACTCGCTCCTCATCTCGATCCACCGCCATGACGTCATCGCCCAGTTCGCTCAACATGCGTGCCAGATGAAAGCCAAAATCCGATAACCCTAATACCGCAACGCGCATAGCCACTTTACTCCTGTTTCAATCAGCCAATCATGACCTGTTCTTCCGCATAGGATACTGCCGGACGCGATTTCTGCCGGGCGATGGCCAGAGCGATCGTCAGCGGTCCCAGGCGTCCAATAAACATTAACGCCATAATCAGGATTTTGCCGCCATCGTTCAATTGCGACGTGATGCCGGTGGACAGTCCCGCTGTCCCCAGCGCTGAGACTACTTCAAACAACAAGCCCAGCGACCATTCACCGGGGTGTGACTGGACCGGACCATCGATCTGGATCGCCGACAAGAGCATGACTCCCAAGATGACGATCACTAAAGCCAGCGCTACGACCCAGGTAGCTTTGGCAATGTTGGCCTCCGGCACGCTGCGGTTAAACAATCGAACGCCGCGCTCACCCTGATAGCGGGCGCGCGCCAGCGCCAATAAAACACCTAAAGTGGTCGCTTTGACGCCGCCGGCGGTCGAACCAGGACAACCGCCGATAAAGATCAGCACCATCGTGAAATAGAGGGTGGCAGCGGTTGCCTGACTGTAATCGACCGTATTGAACCCGGCAGTGCGCGGCGTCACCGAAGCAAACCCGCTGATCAGCAGTGCTTCGCCGAAACTCATGTCCCGCATTAAATTGTCATGTTCCAGCGCTGTAAACCCGATCATCCCGACCAGCAGCAGGATTCCCGTCATGATCAAGGCCGTCTTCGCATGCAAGCTGAGCATGACCCGCTGCCCCCGCCAGCGCCGCACCCGCCAGCGCACCAGTTCCGCCAGCACGGTAAATCCCAGCCCGCCAAGAATGATCAGCAACGCAATCGGCAGGATGATGCCCACATTGGCGCGATCCCCCATCAAATTGTCGGGACGCAGGGCAAACCCGGCGTTGCAAAAAGCGGTGATGGAATGAAATACCGAAAACCACACGGCTTGCCCGAACGGCAGGCGTTGACTTTCCGTCAGAAACAGCAGAACCGCACCCAGCGCCTCAATGGCCAGCGTCCAGATGAGCACCTGCCGCAACAGCGAACCCAGGCTGACGCGATGACTCAGCGTGAAGCTGTCATGCACCGCGTCCTGGCTGGAAAATGATATGTTCTGACCCACCAGCAGCAACAGCGCCGTGGACAGGGTGGCGATGCCCAAGCCGCCGAACTGCACCAGCAGCAGCAACACCGCCAAGCCGAAGTTGCTGAACGTACCGCCGGGGTCCACCACCGCCAGGCCGGTGACGCATACCGCACTGGTCGCCATAAACAATGCATCGAGGAAGGGGATAGGTGCGCCCTGGCTGGCAGCGGGCAGGGCCAATAATCCACCACCCACGACAATGGCGGCGGCAAAGCCCACCACCAGCAGGCGCGCCGGATGCCGGAAAAACGCGATCATGGCAACCACCTGCCCACGTCAAAATACCCGGTTTCCTGTGATGCCTGCATGACCTGCGCTCCCCTTTGGGTTAAGGTTTCACCTTGATTTTCTCACCATCAGGAATTTTGCCCACAATGACTCCCGATGCCCTGTTCGTCTTCGGCCTGCTGGCTGTCGCGGTGGTCCTGTTCGCCAGCGACCGGTTGCGGCCCGATGTCGTCGCTCTGCTAATCATTTTAGCGCTGATTCTCGGCAATATTCTGCCGGTCACCCAAGTAGTAGCCGGCTTTGGCGACCCCCTGATCCTGCTGATCGCCGGCTTGTTTGTGGTCGGAGAAGGTCTGGTGCGGACCGGCGTCGCCTATCAGGTTGGCGTCGGGCTGACTCGACTGGCTGGCGCCAGCGAAAGCCGGTTGCTAATCCTGCTGATGCTGGCGGTGGCCGGGCTGGGCGCATTCATGAGTTCCACTGGGGTCGTGGCGATCTTTATTCCGGTGGTGCTGGGCATCACCGCCCGACTGGGCATCAGCCCCGGTCGGTTGATGATGCCGATGGCTTTCGCCGCCCTGTTCAGCGGCCTGCTGACCCTGATCGCTACGCCACCCAACCTGGTAGTGAACGACGCGCTGCGCAACGCCGGACTGCAACCCTTTGGTTTTTTCAGCATCACCCCGATTGGCCTGCTGGCGCTCACCCTGGGCGTTTTCTACATGTGGGCCGTCGGCTCTCGCCTGCTGCCTACCTGCCTTCCGACGACGGGCGCCGCTGGCCAGCGACAAACCCTGCTGGAACTGGCCGAAGGTTACAACCTGCTCGACCAACTGCATCGTCTGCGGCTGGACCCCGACTCGCCGCTCATCGGCCAGACCGTCGCTGATGCGCTGTTGCGCACCCGCTATGGCGTCACTGTCGTCGGCGTAGGCCAGTCGGAGCGCTTTATGGAAACCGTATCGCCCGCGCTGACCACCACAGTCTTTCACCCCGCCGATGCGCTGTATGTCGTCGGCCCGGATGAAGCGGTAACGACGCTGTGTGCGGCGCAAGATTTGACCCGGCTCTTGATTGCGGACAGCCAGCAACGCAGCTTGATGCAGGAACTGGGGCTGGTGGAAGTGATGCTGCCTCCGAATTCCGAACTGATCGGCCAGACCCTGCGTCAGGCCGCGTTCCGCACTCATCACGGCTTGACCGTCCTGGGCATCCGCCGCCGCAGCCAGCCCCTGCCAGGCAATTTAAGCGAAGAAAAACTGGCGTTCGGCGATACGCTGTTGGTCGCCGGCTCCTGGAAGCAAATCAGCCTGTTGCAGAGTGATCAGCGGCACTTCCTGGTGCTCAACCTCCCGGCGGAACTGAGTGAGGTCGCCCCGGCCTATCGGCAGGCGCCGTTCGCCTTGGCGATTCTGCTGATGATGGTGTTGCTGATGGCTTTTGGTGTGGTTCACAACGTCGCTGCGGTGCTGTTGGCGGCGCTGGCCATGGGCCTGTTCGGCTGCCTGCGCATGGAAGACGCCTATCACTCGATTAACTGGCCGACGCTGGTGGTCATCGCGGGTCTGTTGCCGCTAGCCAAGGCGCTGGAGCAAACCGGCGGCGTCACCCTGATCGCCGACGGGCTGGTCATGGGATTGGGCGGATTCGGGCCACTGGCGCTGTTGGCCGGCGTTTTCCTGCTGGCGGCGCTGATCGGCATGTTCATTTCCAACACCGCCACCGCGCTGCTGATGGCGCCTATTGCCATCGCCGCTGCCCAGCAGGTGGGCGCCTCACCCTATCCCTTCGCGATGACGGTCGCAGTAGCGGCCTCGGCGGCCTTCGCCACTCCGGTATCCTCACCGGTCAACACCCTGGTGCTGGCTCCAGGCGGCTACCGTTTCATTGATTTCGTGCGAGTGGGAGGACCGCTGCTATTAGCCATCATGATCCTCACGCTGCTGGTGACGCCGTTGCTACTGCCGCTCTAGCCCGATCCTGCTCAAGCAGTAACCGAAATTCGGTCAGCGGCATCGGTTTGCCGAAATAATAGCCCTGGCCCTCATCGCAACCATGGGCTTGCAGAAACGCCGCCTGTTCAGGAGTCTCCACGCCTTCCGCCACGACTTCCAGCCCCAGGCCATGCGCCAGAGTGACAATGGCGTCGACGATCGCGATACTGTTCGCGTTCTCCGGCAAATCCATGACGAAAGCGCGGTCGATCTTGAGCACGTCTACTGGAAAACATTGCAAATAACTCAGCGACGAATAGCCAGTGCCGAAATCGTCGATGGCAATGCGCAAACCCATCGCCTTGAAGGCTCGCAGCGCCGACATATTTTCCTCGTTGTTATGCATCAGGATACCTTCCGTCAGTTCCAGCTCCAGGCAGGCTGAATCGAAATTGCTCGCGGTCAGCGCCTCGCGCACCCGGTCTTTCAGATCCGTCTGCCGGAATTGCCGGGTTGACAGATTGACAGCAATTCGCAGGCTGGGAAAACCACTTTGATGCAAATGGTTGATCTCGTCCATGGCGGTGCGCAGGATCCATTCGCCAATCGGCAGCACCAGTCCGCTCTCCTCCGCGATAGAGATAAACCGGGCGGGCAACAGCAGGCCGAGTTCGGGGTGGTTCCAACGAATCAACGCCTCAGCGCCAGTGATGATCCCAGCACGGAAATCCCATTTCGGTTGGTAATAAAGCTCCAGTTGCCGCCGACCAATAGCGCGTCGCAGATCTCCTTCCAGGTGCAGTCGCTCACGCGACAGCACGGTGGCCCCCGACAGGTAGAATTGATAGTTATTTCGTCCCAGGTCTTTAGCGCGATAGAGCGCGATATCCGCATTTTTCAGCAAAGCCTCTTCATTGCGTCCATCGCGGGGGTACAGGCTGATACCGATGCTGCACGTCATGTTCAGCTCACGCCCCTCCAGGCGAAATGGTTCAGCCACTGTCTCTAGCATCCGTTGCGCGATCAATGTCACTTCATCACCCGTGATCAGATCGGGCAATAAAATGGCGAATTCATCGCCGCCCTGGCGGGAGAGCGTGTCGCCTTGACGGATGCACTGCTGTAAGCGCATGGCGACATCGCTCAATAAACGGTCGCCGATCTTGTGGCCCAGCGCATCGTTGATCAGCTTGAACCGATCAATATCGACGATCATCATACCCGCCAGCGTATGCTCGCGGCTGGCGCGTAACAACGCCTGCTGCAAACGGTCAGCCAGCAAGGTCCGATTAGGCAACCCGGTCAGCGCGTCATAGTAAGCGAGGTGTTCGATATGCTCCGCTGCTCGCTGGCGTTCAGTGATGTCCTGGACGACCATCACAAAGTAATCCACTACGTCGTTCGCCTGCCGCAGGCAACGGGTTGATACACTGGCGTATAACAGCGCACCATCCTGACGGATAAAGCGTTTGTCGAGCGAATAGCCGTCAGTTCGGCGGCTCATCACCCGCTCGAATTGTGCTTCTTCGACCGCCAGATCATCGGGATGGGTCATTTCAGCCCAACTCATGCCCAGCAACTGGGTGCGCCGATAGCCCAGCATCTCGCACAAGCGGTCGTTGACTTCCCACCAGCGTTTATCTGCGCCATTCAGGGCAATGCCGATCAGCGGCAATTCAAAATAGCTACGGAAGCGGGCTTCACTCGTGCGCAAGGTTTCTTCAGCACGCTTGAGAGCACCGATATCGGTGTGTGCGCCCAGATGACCGGTGATCCGCCCGACACGATCCCGTAGCGGAATCAGGCAGGTATTCAGCCAGGTGTCACGGCCCGATGGGGTACGGAAGCGATGTTGTGCGACGAACTCCGTCTGCTCCCCGGATTGCCGCCAGGTCTGTAAAACCTGATTGCGGTCGTCGGGATGCAAGGCGCGGGTCCAGCCAGACCCGGCGGCTTGTTCGGCGGTCATCCCCGCCAGCCAGCACCAGCGGTCGTTGACATAGCGGCATTCACCGTGCGGGTCCGTTACAAAAATGCCGACGGGAAGTTGTTGAACTATCTTGCGAAAGCGTTTTTCGCTGTCGCGCAAGGTTTCCATCTGGCCCCGTTGACGTTCGATTTCAGCTTCCAGTTGCTGCTGGCGGTTGCTCAATTCGGCGATGCGTATGCGCGTCTGTTCTCGCGCCTCTTGGTGACTTCGCTCCCGAATGATTGCCAGGATCACAATCGCCGCTAACCCCAACAATATCAGCGCGACGCCCGCCATGAGCATCAATGATGAGGACGACTCGCCAACCGGGAGCGCCACCACCGTCTGGGCCTCTGCTGAACCGTAGGCTATCCAGCCACTGCCAGCCAGGGTCAGCCCGCCCACCCGTCTTCTAGCGCAGTCTTGCGCCACTTTTTTTGCCCAACGGCCAGCCAATGATTCCGTTCCCACCCAATCCATACGCTTCGTCTCCTGAATCCACAATGTCAAAGCGCCACCCACTCACGCCAACTCAGCGCTATGCCGGGCCGCATAGGCAACAAATTCCGCTTCGTCCCATTCTTTTATCAGTCGCGAACGGGCAAAAACCCTAAAGTGGCTCTCCACCATCCGGCTGCCGAGGCCCTCCTTACGATACCGTCCAAGAATGAGCCGCATTTCAAATCCCTGACTCTGCTCCAGTTGCGCCACATAGTCTTCCTCCAGAGCCCGTCGCTCGTCCGGCGTCAGGCGATCCAGTGCGGCTTGCAGGCCTTCCGCCTGAAACTGGAGGCGAAGGCGTTCCATCCGCACCGCCGGCGATTCGTCGGGGGGTTCGGCGATGGGCGATGAGTCGAGCGCACTGATCGAAACCTGTTGGATTTGCGCTGCCGCAGGTCGATAATCGTCACGCAGCGCCGCTAAGAGATAGGCAGGCAGGTTCTGCACCTTGCCTGTCGCCAAATCATGCTCGACGATGGCGATATTACCTTCCAGATAGGCCAAATCATGGCTGGCGAGCGCCGTGCGAATCTGTCGGGTGTTCAAACCGAGGATCTGCAACCGTTCGCGCAGCCGCTCCAGTCGCTCCCCAGCGTCGTTTTCCGAAACAGTTTCAGCAGGATGTTCCATCGCTGGCATTTCTGCCTTTTCCTTCTCCAGAGCTGCGGCTAACGCCGCTTGCCGTTGGGCGAACAGCAACATTTGCGGGTTATCGCTGACCCGGAAGCGCACCGCAGAGACTTTACGGTTGCTGCGCTGGTATTCAATGTCTAAAAATAAATCAGAAGTATCGTTCACCTGCCGCGCTGCCGGCTTGACCACCTTGTCGTTGAACTTGCGAAAATCCTGGTAGTAGGCATCTGTTTCGTTGATGCCCATCAGTCGTTTGAGGTTATCCAGACCAATCCAGCCTGTCGTGCCAACTCGTCGGTAACGCAGACAGTTTTCGTACAACGCCAGGGCGTAGCTGCTGCTGAATTTGCGCTGGATACTGAGGTTGAGCAGTGCGTAGATTTCGGGGCGGTAGAGCTTTTCGCAGAGGTCGGGACTGTAGGCGTAGATGCAGTAGCCGTGCTTGATAACGGCCTGCGCCAACAGGGTTGTGGCGCCCCATTCCTCATGGGCGCCGTTCTCATCCAGGATGTTCCATTCCAGCACCGTCCGCGCCAGAGTCTTAAGTGCTTCCTTGAGCGACTCCAGGTTGTTGGTGTTGAACCCAATGGCCTCCGCAAGATCCTTGACCCGGATGCGATGCACCCGTGCTGTCATCAGGTTCTCGTAGGCGTTGTACAGCAACACATTCGAGGCCTTGCGCTGGGTCAGGGTCAATCGGTTGTTGATGTGAACGGCGGCAACGTGTTTCTTGAGATTCTGGTCGGCCAGGTCGGTCATGACCGCTGCTCTTTAGGTAGTAGGCTTATCACGAATTCGAAGATTAGCACAAATGTCCCCAGAGTCCAGATTGAACAATGGGGACATTTCATCCCATAAACGGGGACATTTCAGCAGCATCCCCGACGCTTCCATTCCCTGGAAACTGCGAAATCCGTGATCATCAGGGATGAAGCCAGCAGCTCGGCACTCATCAGACTCTCTTGAGCAAAAACTATTTAATATTTTGATTTTATAATATTTTATCTTTTATCTTTATTGAAAACCCGCTGCTATCCCATAAATGGGGACATTTGGAAATTTGACTTTATGGACTCAATAATCCTGTGGATAATAAAGTTTATTATTTTCAAAGTCGTATTTTTACAACATTTTAATATAATTATTTATTTTCAAATATTTATAAAAATTGCTGATCAAAAAATAGTCAAAGGAGCCCATTTCATCCCATAAACGGGGACATTTCGACCAAGAGCATCCCATAAACGGGGACATTTCAGGCAACGGCCATCCCATAAACGGGGACGTTTCATCCCATAAACGGGGACATTTCATCCCATAAACGGGGACATTTGGTGTTGCAACATTTTGATATAAAAAGGAAATTTCAGACCTAAACATCTTTAAACAAAGATTTAAACAAAAGACGTTGTTGTTCGCGCCTGCGAGCAACTTATCCACAAACGCATACAAAAACCATCCGCACCCTTCGTAACTCCGAATCCAGCAATCCCCCACCCAGCTTGAGAAAGACGGTTTTCCAAAAGGAGGCTTTTCTCCCCTTTGCAACCTCGAACCTGCTTTTGCAACAACCCAAGCTCCCCAAAAGACAGTTCCCCAAAAAGTAAGGCCCGACGTTCAACAATTCCAAATTCGGCCTGCGCAACAAAAGTTCCTATCAATCCTCAAACCCAATGCCCTAAAAAACGGCCTGGGAAGCGTTTCTGGGCGTTTTTTTCACCAGCGAACCCCCTAAGATAGGAAAACCACCAAAATCGCTCCAAGAGGCCTTTTAGACGATTTTAGCTACCTCCACAGAGGTATCTCTTCAAACCGGAATGCGCCAGAAGCGATTCTGGTATGTTTGAGACTGCTCCCAAGCCCAGTCCCAGTCCACGAGCCTCATCAAGGTATCCTCGCGTGTCCGTCGCATCTGGTGAAACCCCTCTCTCCCCCGCATCGCTCGTTGATCGCTTTGGCCGACGGGTGAATTACGTCCGTCTGTCCGTCACCGACCGCTGCGACTTCCGCTGCGTGTACTGCATGAGCGAGCGCATGTCTTTCCTGCCACGCGCCCGCGTTTTGACGCTGGAAGAATTAGCGACACTGGGTCGGGGGTTTGTCGATCTGGGCGTACGCAAAATTCGCATCACGGGCGGCGAGCCACTGGTGCGGCGCAACGTACTCTGGCTGTTCAAGGCATTGGGCCAGTTACGCGAGCAAGGCTTAGCGGAATTGACGTTAACCACCAACGGTTCACAATTGGAAACCATGGCTGCCGAGATCAAGGCGGCGGGGGTAGCACGACTCAACATCAGCCTGGATAGCTTGAAGCCGGAACGCTTTCGCCGCATCACTCGGGTTGGCGATCTGGCGCCGGTGCTGCGCGGTATTCAAACCGCCCAAGCCTCAGGATTTCAGCGCATTAAGCTGAATGCGGTGATCCTGAAGCATCGCAATCACGATGAGGTTATCGACCTGGTGCGTTTCGCTATCGACAACGGATTGGATATTAGCTTCATCGAAGAAATGCCGTTGGGCGTCATCGGCGACCATGACCGAGTCGAGACGCGCTATCCCAGCGACGTCATTCGCGCTGACCTGAGAAAGGCGTTCACTTTAACGCCGACGCCGGAAAAAACCGGCGGGCCATCCCGTTACTACCGCATTCCGGAAACCGATAGCCGCATTGGCTTTATCTCACCGAACAGTCATAATTTCTGCGATACCTGCAATCGAGTGAGGGTATCTGCCGAAGGACAATTGTTACTCTGTTTAGGCCAAGAACATTCCGTCGATTTGCGCCACATCCTGCGCGCCCATCCCGGCAATCATGAGAAGTTAAAACAAGCCATTATCGCCGCTATGGCAATGAAACCGCACAGTCACAATTTCCAGCTAAGTAACCAGCCAATTATTTTAAGATACATGAACAGTACAGGTGGTTGAAATCACCTGTTACTCGCTAAAGCATCATGATCTTCGGCGCCCGCTATCTCGATAACGCCGCTCCCACGAAAGCGCCACAACATGCGAGTTGATCGTGGCTCAAGCCAACTCTTTCTACCCTACCCCCAACCTCAACCCATCGGATGTGACTTTGCCACCCGCAACAAACGCCGTGAATGAGTGAGGGTATCATCAGCTTTATGTTACATTTATACTGGTGGTTTCTAAGCAGGATTGGGAGGCAAGAGGATGCGAATACCCTATCGCGAGTGTCGGGTGATCGCTGTTTCCAGCGAACAAATGTTCGATCTCATAGCCGATGTAGAGCGCTATCCTGAATTTTTACCATTGATGCAGAAAGCCCAAATTGTCCGTCGCGACGCCCGCTCCTACGAAACACAGCAAACGATGGCGCTAGGCGTACTGATCTACCGGTTTCGCACCCGTACTGAACTAGACCGACCGCACACTATTCGGGTGACCTCCGCAGATTGGGCTTTTCGGCGCTTCGAAATCGGTTGGTCAATGACGTCCACCCCTGAGGGGCTTTGTTCCGTCAATTTTGCTTTCGACTGCGAAATTCGTGCGTTTTGGCTGAACCCATTCAGCGAAGTTTTCATCGCGCAAATAGGCTCGACAATGGTGGATGCCTTTGTGAAGCGTGCGCATCAATTGAGCCAAGCCCCCACGCTGGATATCCAGCGTTCGAGCATTTGATAGAGATCATCCCCCATCATTTTCACCAGCTCTTTGGAAAGGAAATCACCAAGCCCAAGCCAGGCCAGTGCCGTCATATTGGCGCGTGTGTTGGAATCGTCAGCCTGGGAAAACGGCTGGAACAGGCGTGTACCGGCCACGGTGGAGATGCCGATCCCAGTGTCTCGAACCGTGATTTGGCCCGATTGGCAGAGTACGCCTCCTGCAGGGCCTTCAAAGCAATCTCTTTCGACTCGATCAGGCGGTGCTGATGACCAGGGTATACAGTTGCAAAAGGTTAATCATTGGCGTTCTGGTTACTATTTTCGCCAAATAGCCTTCACCCCGCCGCCAAACCCGAAACAGGAGACCCGACGTCATGTGTGACCCCTCTTCGCCCGAAGACCGGCCTAAAGCGCCTGGCGATATGAAGAATCCATTGACTCGAATCCCACGAGCAGCGCACGCCCGGCTACTGTTACATCATCCAGAAGCTGATCCATCATTCGGGGAAGTGTTGCAGAACGTGTTACCCGATGAAAATGCCCGTCTGGCCTATTTGAATCATTTAGCCTGGCAGGCGCGGTCGTGACCTAATCAAAACCTTGAGTTAGCGCCGATGCGCGTTCCCCGCTGCGCCAGCCAGCGATCCAGGCTATTGGCGAACGCCTGTTTGTCGCGGTTGTGGTAGGGCGTTGGTCCTCCAGTCGCCGTACCCGCTGACCGTAACTCTTCCTTAAGGTTACGTAAGGCGAGCCGTTCTTGAATATTCTCTGTGGAATACACCTCACCACGGGGATTTAACGCTGCAATGCCTCGAACCACGAGCCGCGCCGCCAGAGGAATATCTGCGGTGATGACCAAATCGCTGCTTTCCGCCTGTTGGGCAAGGACATGATCGGCTTCGTCAAAGCCATGACCAACCTGTACCGCCGTAATCAGCGGGGAACGCGGAATTTGCAGCGGGCGGTTCGCCACTAACGTCACCGGAATGCCAAGCCGACGCGAAGCACGCAAAACGATTTCCTTAACCGGGCCAGGGCAGGCGTCGGCGTCAATCCAGATTCGTGTCTCGTTTGTTCTCATCCCGTTCCCTAACGTGTTACCAAGACTGCTTGACTAACCCTTTCAAAAATTAGGTGGTGATGAACGCCTCGTCGCCGTAGGCCAGTTTATTCATCCAGCGCATAGGATTGACCTCCCCACAGTTAGGGCATCGGGCAAAAAGCCGGATCAGGTGAGAGAACCCTGAGCCCCTTTCTTGGCTTTCTTTTCGGCCTTCTTCTCTTTCAAAGTCTTTGCCGGTTTTTTCTTAGCTTCTTTCTTGATGTCTGTACCTTTGCTCATCGCATTCTCTCCTCATTGTCCAGCATGGATGTAAGCTGCCCGGCGATCCGCCGAGTCAGAATTCCGCCCTGGCAATTCCCTAGCCCTAAACTTAGTTGCTTCCACACCTCCAACATTCCCAAGCTGCGTCTGTTGCCGAATCGCTTGAACCCATTCAGGCACGGGCAACGCGACTGGTCAACACTATGAAAAGGCATAGGCTATCTTACAATAATTTCAATCATATATTACCAAAAATGTGTGATCATCTGCTCCCGGTTGTTGTACCTGCGCGCAAAAGTAGCAACGGAGAAGACTCCGCTCCATGCAGCGCCCGACCGGATATCATAAAGATTCGTCGTCGATGGAGTGAGCTTGCACTGCCGGGCTGGGCAGGTGCTCGGCCTGCTAGGAGCTAATGGAGCAGGCAAGACGACTACACTGCGGCTTGTGCTACGGCTTCCTGCAACCCGACGCTGGCACGATTCGCGTGGCGGGGTTCGACCGGCGCGCCGATCCTGACCGAGTCGCCCGGTGCATAGGCGTTTGTACCCAAGACGACACCTTTGACACTGATTTCACGGTGCGCGGTAATCTGGAGCAGATGAGCCGCTACTTCCATCCCCGCCCACCTGCGATGAAGGCGCGGGTCACCACGCTGCTGGAGCGCTTCGGGCTGGACCGCTACGCAAACGCCCGGCCTGAAATTCTCTCCGGTGGCTACCGACGCCGGCTCATGATAGCCCGCGCCCTGGTCCATAACCCCCAACTGCTGTTCCTGGACGAGCCCACCACGGGTCTGGACCCGCAAGCGCGCCTGGAGGTTTGGGAGCTGGTCGACACCCTCCGACGCGAAGGACTGGGCATCGTTCTGACCACCCACTACATGGACGAAGCCGAACGCCTGTCCGATGAACTGCTGATCTTGCGTGAGGGCCGTGTTATCGCAGCAGGACCCTCCCAAACAGTGCTAGGGGACTTGGTCGGCGAACACATGTTGGTGCTGAACGCCCGCGATCCAGCGGCGCCCGCAGTCTGCGCCTGGGCGCGGCAGGCCGGTTTGCCAGAACCCACCCGGGTGCTCGCCACTTTACATCTGGCCTTGGATGGACCGGATTTGGCCCGGTTCAGCGCCCAATTCGGCGATTTGCGCTTCGAGGTCCGCCCCCCAACCCTGGACGACTTGTTCCTCAAACTGGCCGAGCCGTCATGACTGCCTGCTATCGCGCCGCCTTTCAATGGCAAAGCCGTGCGGTACTGGGGCGGCACCTGACCGTATACCGGCGCAATTGGCATACGGCCGCATTGCCCCCCTTGCTGGAACCCATCATTCTTCTGCTGGCGTTCGGGGTGGGCTTAGGCGGCTTTATCCCGGAGTTCACTTGGCGCGGGCAACCCGTGTCCTATCTGGCCCCCGGCATGCTGGCCTACACCGCGTTTATGACGGCTTTCTTTCAAGCCTTGTTCGCCGCCTATATCCGCATGCATTACCAAAAAACCTGGGAAGGGCAACTCATTACCCAAGTGCGGCTGGAGCATGTCGTCTGGGGTGAGGTGCTGTGGGCGGCGACCTTGGGGACAATCTATGCCCTGATCGTCATCCTCGTACTCGCAGGATTTTCCCTGACCGGTGGATTGCATCTGCACTGGGCTGGCGTGGCGCCGATCCTCCCGCTGTTATTTCTCGCCGCCCTGGCCTTTGCCACGCTGGGGCTATTGTTCACGGCTCTGGTACCCAGCATCGACCATATGAATATTCCCTTTTTCCTGGTGATTATGCCGCTCGGTTTCGCCAGCAGTACCTACTTCCCGATGGAAGGCGAATCTCTCTGGACGCAAGCCTGGTTGTTTCTGAATCCATTGCACCACTTGGCGGAAGGGATTCGTCTGCTGCTGTTGGTCGGCGAAATGAATCACCATTTGGCCACTGCCGGTGGCTTGTTTGTGCTGATGATTCTGATCCTGGTGCCGGTAGACGAACGGTTGCTACGGCGGCGCGTGTTAGGCGAGGGTTGAGAGATACCAGCTGGATCGCGCATGAAAGATTCGACAAGGCCGTGACCGATGACTGCCGTAGCAAGTCGGGTGTGTTACGTTGTGTTCAGTTCCTTGAGGATTCACTGATAGGCTTATCCCGTTCTTCGCTATGCATTCCATCGGCTCGATCTGCTGCTCACGATTCCCGCAGGGAAAGAGCCAGGTGGCCCAGAACGAAAAAGCGTCGTGACTACGGCTCGATAGTGCGGGGTGGTTTCCCCGGCGACGGAGTTCTTTCTGTATCAGCGTCGCCTCCGGAGTCGCGATGGAAGGGGATTCCGTCGTTCCAGAGGGCGCGCGGGGCCTGCCCCGAAAAGGTTCGATTGACGTTCTGAAGCATTTCTCCGCCCCGGGTATGTGCTGGACAGGGCGCGTCCTGATAAAAAATCCGCCCATGGTCTTCAACGCATTTATTGACGGCCCATGCTGATGCTGTGGGCAGATTGAGCAACAAGATGATGGTCCAGGTTTTCATGATCCTGATTGGATATCGATTGATCGGCCCTCCGCTAGTGGCGCTTCGACCGATAGGTTCCTACACATGAGCACACATCCACCTTTGTGAACGGCGACGCTTGCAGATTGATTCAGGCGTCCTCGAAGCAGTCCGCGTCCACACGACGTCAGTTGCCTTTTCTACGAGACATTTTAAGTGGCAAAATGTCGTGGGTCGTCTGATAGCCTGCGTGGTAAAGCCGATTTTTTTGCTCGGGCGTCATACGAAACTCCAGCGGCGACAATCCGTCGGACTCAATGATGATGGTGTTAATCCAGAGCGCTTCATTCAGATATTCACGAGAGATGGTGTTCATAAACGTGCGGATCAGCAGAATTAAATAATCCGCCAGTGGCACCCGATGCCTGGTTGAATCGGAATCGATCCGGCGTTTATCGCGGATACGGAAACAAATGACTGGGTTACCGTCACCCGCCCAGTCCCGGAACAGTCCATCCTCAGCCAGGATACTGCCATCCACCAGCAAATGTTCCCGATACCGGTGAAACGGAAATAGCAGGGGAATGGAAATCGAATACAGCACCGCCTTCGCCACCGGCAGGTTCGGTGCAGTTTCGCGGTTGAAAACAACCGGCTGGCTGGAACGGACGTCAGTGGCGATCACATGCAGATGGGTTTCGAGATCGGCAAAGCAAGCCCCTTGCAATTGCTGATTCATCCATCGCTCAAATTTGACGCCATCTGACAGCCCACCATTCAGCAGTAGGTTGAATAATGAATAGCCCTGAAAGCGACTGAAGTCCACTTGTAAAAATAAAGTGCGCATCGCTTCGCAACTCAGGCCAACTGCTGCCAGAGCGGCGATGACGCTACCTCCCGACACGCCTACCAGATGGTGATAGCCGTAATTTAAATCCTTGATTGCCTGTAGCACTCCGACATGAGCCGGCAAGCGGGCCCCGCCGCCAGCCAGGATCGGCGTAATGAACTGCTGAGAAGTTATGTCCATGTCATTACCTTGTGATTTCTCGATATTCTCTTTTCATATATTTTTTAAATTTGGGTTAACATATCAAATTAAAGGCACTCTAAAGCAAAAACTGGTAAGTGACACCCGCCGGATTGTACGGGATGGACGACCGAACGGTTCTGGTCAGGTTAAGACCTGGCTCTCAAAGCCGTACATCTATTGGCTATTATAGTCACAGTTGCTAAAAGAGGGCGTCGCTATACTACTAACCCGCTGTCATTAGAAAATAAATTTGAAGATGGAGGTTGATAATGAAAGCTCTATCGATAACAGCCAAGATCATTTTGTTGGGCATTCTTCCCGCGATGGTGCTGACGGCTGGGCTGACTGGCCTATCCGTTTATCAGGCTTACCGGGCCGGGCAACAGGAAGTCGAAGCGGTCGGCAAAAATATGCGGGCGGCCAAGGAAGCCGAACTCAAGAATTACGTGGACCTGGCGATTTCGGTCATCCGCCCGCTGTATGAGAACGCGGCGGCTGACGATAAAAACGCTCAGGAACAGGCGCGGAATATTCTGCGCCAACTCAGTTATGGCCAGGATGGTTACATTTTCGCCAATCATCAGGATGGCACAACGCTAGCGAATCGTCCCAATCCCGCAAACGAAGGCAAAAATCTGGCGGATGCCAAAGACACGAACGGTTTCTTTTATCGCCGCGAAATGCTAAAGCGCGTCAAAGAAGGCGGAGGTTATGTCGAGTATTATTTCGATAAACCATCCAAAAAGAAACCTGTGCCAAAACTGAGTTATGTGGCGGGTCTGGATAAATGGCAGTGGATGATCGGCGCGGGCTTTTACATTGACGACATCGACGACGCAGTTGAATTGATCGAGCGAAAGATTGCCCAAGAGCTTCGTCAAACCATCTTGGTCTCGGTGATAATCGCGTTGCTGGTGCTAGCGATTACTGCGTTGGTCAGTTGGCTGGCGGGGCGAACCTTGGGTCGGCGGGTACAGATAGCGGCAGCAGTGTCTCGGCGGGTCGCGGGCGGTGATTTGACAGTGGATATCACGACGCGAGCCAAGGACGAAACCGGCCAACTGTTAATCGCGATGCAAGTGATGACGGTGGAACTGCGGCAGATTGCCCGCGAGGTGCAGGACGCCACGGACACGGTGAGCGGGGTTGCCGCCGAAATCGCCCAAGGCAGCAATGATCTGGCGCAACGCACTGAACAGCAGGCGTCCGCGTTGGAAGAGACCGCCGCCGCCATGGAACAACTGACCAGCACGGTCAAGCAGAGCGCCGAAAACGCGGGTCAAGCCAATCAATTGGCTGGGGCGGCGCGAATGCAGGCCGAGCAGGGCGGGCAGGTGGTGGAGCAGGCCACTGTCGCTATGAACGCCATTCACCAGAGCAGTCGCAAGATCGCTGACATTATTG
>JBAQIQ010000245.1:0-6235 GCA_049288935.1 Candidatus Competibacteraceae bacterium | reverse complement strand
CCTGGGCGGTCCGGGCGCGACCCGTCTGCCGGTGCCGCATCTCAACATCCTGAACGGCGGGGTCCATGCGCGCTGGCAGGGGGCCGATTTCCAGGAGCTCATGATTGCCCCCTATGGCGCGCCCAGCTTCTGTGAAGCGCTGCGCTGGGCATCGGAGATCTATCAGGCGCTGCGGTCGGTACTGATGGACGCCCATCTCGAGGTCGGGGTCGGCGACGAAGGCGGTTTCGCGCCGAAGGTGTCCTCCAACCATGCCCCACTTGAGTTCATCTGCAAAGGTATCGAAAAAGCCGGGCTGAAGCCGGGCGTGGAGGTCGGGATCGCCCTCGATCCAGCGTCGAGCGAGTTTCACAAGGACGGTAAGTACCATCTCCACACCGAGAACCGCCAGCTTTCGTCCGAGGAGATGGTCGAGTACTACGAAAAGCTGGTGAAAGATTTCCCGATCGGACTCATCGAAGACGGTTTAGCCGAGGACGACTGGAGCGGCTGGACGCTGCTCAACGCCGAGCTGGGTCACCGCATCGAACTGGTCGGCGACGACATCTTCTGCACGAATCCGGCGATCATCGCCGAGGGCATCCAGAAAAACATCGCCAACGCCGCGCTGATCAAGCTCAATCAGATCGGTTCGGTCAGTGAGACCCTTCAGGCGATTAAACTCTGTTACAAGAACGGCTGGGGCGCTTTTGTCTCCCACCGCTCCGGCGAGACCATGGACAGCTTCATCGCCGATCTGACGGTCGGTCTCGATTGCGGTCATCTCAAGACCGGCGTGCGGCGAACGGGTCGAGAAATACAACCAACTGATGCGGATCGAGCGTCATCTCGGCCATGCGGCGACCTACGCCGGCACGCAGTGCTACGTCCGGCCGATCCGCTTCTGAATCAAACTCCGTGGACGAACCGCGAGCACGGTCGGCACGGTCACGATCTTTTTCGCACTTTTTCGCAAACTGAGTAAGGATGAAAACATGACCGCTTTAACCTCCTCCTCGCCGTCGCCGGACCTTGGCGCCGCCCTCCAGGATGCGCTGAAGAGCCATACCACGGCGCTGCTGGGATTTAGCATTCTCTTTCTGGCCGTCGGCACGGCCGCGATCCTGTTACCGGTGCTGGCCACCTTCGTTGCGGAAAGCCTGCTCGGTGGGTTGATGATCCTGAGTGGATTGCTCTACAGCGCGCTCGCCTTGCAACTGCGGGGCTTCTGGAACGTGGTCTGGATGCTGATCGCGGGTCTGCTATCGATAGCCGCCGGGCTGGTTCTGTGGTTCTATCCGTTGCAGAGCATTTTGACCCTGACCCTGTTCCTGTCCGCCTATTTCATCGTCACGGGCGTGTTCAAGGGTATCCATGCGCTGCAACACCGAGCCATCAACGGTTGGATGTGGTCGCTGGCCAGCGCCATCGCCAGCATCGCGCTGGGGGGCATGGTCTGGTGGGGATTTCCGGGAACGGCGTTGTGGACGTTGGGGCTGCTGTTCGGCATTGACCTGATTTTTTACGGCTGGGCGCTGATCGCTATCCGTTCGGCGGTGCAGAACGACGGATTAGCCCCGTCGCCCGTCGCCAGCACCTGATCGATCTTAAAAGGGAGGCGTCAATGGCACTGCCCAGTCACCGCACCAAGATTATCTGCACCATGGGTCCAGCTTCGGCCCAGCCCGAGGTGCTGACGGCGATGATGCAAGTTGGCATGAATGTTTGTCGGCTCAACTTCGCCCATGGCGACTTTGACAGTCATGCCGCTACGATCCGGCTGATCCGGGACACCGCAGCGGCCATCGGTCATCGGATCTCGATCTACGCGGACTTGCCCGGCCCCAAGATTCGTCTCGGCAACCTCGTCAGTGGCCAATGTACGCTGGAGCGCGGAGCCTCGGTCACGCTGACCACCCAAAACATCGAAGGGACGGCGGCTCGGTTGCCGGTGCGATTCCCGGAGTTGACCCGGTCGGTCGGCCCCGGTGATGGATCTTTCTGAACGACGGCTTCCTGCAACTGACGGTGAATGCGGTCGGCGGTACGGAGGTCGCCTGCCGCGTCGATGTCGGTGGCCTGCTGTTGTCGCACAAGGGGGTCAACATCCCCGGTAAGGAATTACCGATCAAGGCGTTTACGCCCCGCGACCACGAGTGCCTCGATTTCGCGGTCCGGCACGGGGCGGATGTGGTCAGCCAGTCCTTCGTGCAGAAGGCCGACGACTTGCACGAAGTCCGCGAAGCCGCCCACGCGGCTGGCGGGAACCCGCTGATCTTCGGCAAGATCGAGCGCGCGGTGGCGTTGCAAAATATCGACACGATCGTGCAGGCCGCTGACGGCATCATGGTAGCCCGTGGCGATCTGGGCGTAGAAACGCCGCTTGAGGGGATCGCCATCGCACAGAAGCGGCTGATCCAGCACGCCCGACGGGCGGGAAAACTGGTCATCACCGCCACCCAGATGATCGAGTCGATGGTCGGCAATCCGCGCCCGACCCGCGCCGAAGTCACCGACGTCGCCAATGCTATCCTCGATGGCACCGACTGCGTGATGCTGTCGGAGGAATCGGCGATGGGCCAGTATCCGGTCGATGCGGTGCGGATGCTGGCGAGGATTGCCGCAGCCACCCCGCGAGGGGCGTGGATTGGAAAGCGGTCGCGGGTCCGTGGTGCAAGGACAACGGCTTTGCCGACGGCCTCGCCGTCGTCACTCGTCACGGGGCGCAAGGACGGGCCGAAGCGACCCATTGTCTGGAAATTATCGATCTGGCCGCGTATTTCACATGAAGGGTGAGGAAGCTCATCGTCCAGAGTTTGGCGGTACTCGCTACCCTTCCCTTCATCCCGCAAAAACGCTCTGAACCCTTGACCGCGTTTAACCGTTCCAACCCCAAGGAGATGCCTCCCATGAGCAAAACCGCTGAACTGCTGGGCGCCCATGCCGACTACCTGCTCGGTTTCGACAAACCGAAAATTAGCAAGGTGTCCCTCCACCTGCCCGGCCCGGATTTTGTGGATCGTATCTTTGCGCCCTCCGACCGTAACAACCGGGTCCTGGGTCATTTGCAACGCATGTTCGACACCGGCCGGCTGGCGGGCACCGGCTTCCTGAGCATCCTGCCGGTGGACCAGGGCATCGAACATTCCGCCGGCGCCAGCTTCGCCAAGAATCCGATCTACTTCGACCCGGAGAACATCGTCAAACTCGCCATCGAAGGCGGCTGCAACGCGGTGGCCTCAACCTTCGGCGTGCTGGGCATGGTCTCGCGCCAGTACGCCCACAAAATCCCGTTCATCGTCAAGGTCAACCACAACGAGTTGCTGACCTATCCCAACAAAGCCGATCAAATCCTGTGGGGCACCATTAAGGAAGCCTACGACATGGGCGCGGCGGCGGTGGGCGCCACCATCTACTTCGGCTCGCCGGAAAGCGGTCGCCAAATCGTCGAGGTCAGCCAAGCCTTCGCCATGGCGCACGAACTCGGCATGGCGACCGTGTTGTGGTGTTATCTCCGCAACAACGCCTTCAAGACCAAGGAGCAGGACTACCACGTTTCCGCCGATCTGACCGGTCAGGCCAACTATCTGGGCGTGACCCTCCAGGCCGACATCATCAAGCAGAAGCTGCCCGAAAATAACGGCGGCTTCGAGGCCCTCAATATGGGCGGCTCCAGCTATGGCAAGTTCGACCCTCGCATCTACACCGAGCTTGCCAGCGACCATCCGATCGATCTGACCCGCTACCAAATCGCCAACTGCTACATGGGCCGGGCCGGTCTGATCAACTCCGGCGGCGAATCCAAGGGCGCGGGCGATCTTTCGGCGGCGGTCGCGACGGCGGTGGTGAACAAGCGGGCGGGTGGCATGGGGCTGATCTCCGGGCGTAAATCCTTCCAGCGACCCATGCAGGAGGGTATCGCCCTTCTCCACGCCATTCAGGATGTGTATCTCGATAGCGGTGTGACCGTGGCCTGAAAACGATACGGTGTTAATTGAGTAGAGATTTAGCGCTTTTTTCGGATCTGCAAACCTGGAATCGCTTTTCCAGTACCGAGTGTCTTGATGGCGCAGCATTCGGAAGATTATGGAGCATTGACGTTATCACTGAGTAAGGACGACAAAATGACAGCTTTAACGACCGCTTTAACTTCATCGCCGTCGCCGGACCTTGGCGCCGCCCTCCAGGGTGCGCTGATGACCTTCTTTCACTATCTGGCGGTCGGCCTGTTGCTGGTCGCCTGGAGTACTGCCATGGCTATTGATGAACCTCAATACACCGTCGTTCGCACTTATGACACTTTCGAGGTGCGTCAGTATGAGCTTTATCGGGTGGCGGAAACGGTGGTCAACGCCGCCGCCGAGGACGCTGGGAACCAAGGCTTTCCTATTCTGGCGGGCTATATTTTTGGCCGCAACAAAGGGGAGCGTAAAATCGCAATGACCGCCCCCGTGGCCCAAACCCCGATCAAAATTGCGATGACCGCGCCGGTGGCGCAAAGCGCGAGCGCCGGGGGTTACGTCATTCAATTCGCCATGCCCCGCGAATGGACGCTGGAAACACTTCCAGAGCCACTCGATTCGCAAGTGACGCTGCGGGAGATTCCGGCGCGAACCGTGGCCGTCATCCGCTACTCCGGAACCTGGTCACAGAGCCGCTACGAAAAGCATTTGAAGACGTTGCAGGACGCTCTCGAACAAGCGGGTTTGCGTTGGCGCGGCGCGGCGATGTGGGCGCGCTATGATCCGCCGTGGATGCCGTGGTTCTTGCGGCGCAATGAGATCTGGCTTGAGCTGGATTGAATGGAATACGGGACTTCATTCATGCCGCAGCGCCTCAATCGGGTCCATCTGCGCGGCGCGACGGGCCGGGAAGTAGCCGAAGACCACCCCGATGCCGGCTGAAAATATAAAAGACAGCAGATTGATCGTTGGATCAAACTGATAGGGCAAATCCATCAAGCCGGTCAGTACGATGGATGCGCCCATCGCGATGATGATGCCAATGATGCCGCCCAGCGCCGCCAAGGTCACCGCCTCGATCAGAAATTGCAGCAGCACCTCGCGCTCCAGTGCGCCAATCGCCAGACGCAGACCGATCTCGCGGGTGCGTTCGGTGACGCTGACCAGCATGATGTTCATAATGCCGATACCGCCCACCAACAGACTCACCGCCGCGACCGCGCCGAGCAGTGTGGTCAATACCTGCGTGGTGCCGGACAGCGTTTCGGCGAGCTGCTGGGTGTCGAAGATATTGAAATTGTCGTCGTCGCTGTCGGCCAGCTTGCGTCGCTCGCGCAGCAATTGCCGCACGCTGGTTTTCAGCCGGGTGCTGTCGCTGCCGTCCTCCATGGATACCAGCAAGGTATTCACCTTGCGGCTGCCGGTGACGCGGCGTTGCAGGGTGTGCAGCGGCACGACCACGCTGTCGTCCTGATCGCCCATCCCGCCTTGCCCCTTGGCAGCCAGAATGCCAATCACACTGCATGAGAACTGCTTGACCCGCAATGGCTCGCCCAGGCCGGTCTGGCCGACCGTGCCGCTGTAGAGTTCGCGCCGCACCGTCTCTCCGATAATGCACACCGCCGCCCCGGCGCGCTGTTCGTCGGCTTCAAACAGGCGACCGCTGGCCAGCTTCCAATTGCCGGTCTCGAACCAGTCATTGCTGCTGCCGTAGATGCTGGTGGCCCAGTTGCGGCCGTTAGCGACGACGGTGACGCTGGCGCGGCCTTCGGGAGCCACCGCCGCAATCCCGCCGATCTGCGCCCGGATGGCATTCGCATCAGCCTCGGTGAATTGCGGTACCGACCCGCCGCCGCCCGGCCCCTGGCGTTGACCGGGGCGCACCATCAGCAGGTTAGTACCGAGTCCCGCGATCTGCATTTGCACTGCCTGGGTCGCGCCGTTGCCGAGCGTGACCATCGTAATCACCGCACTGACGCCGATCACGATGCCCAAAATGGTCAGGAATGAGCGCAGCAGGTTACGGCGGATCGACCGCAGCGAGAGAAAGAGGGTGTTGAACAGCATCAGCGACTCTCCACCGGATGCACCGGCCAATCCAAAGCGATGGGGTGCGGATTCAGAGCGTCGCTGTCAATATGGCCGTCCACGAAATGCACCAGACGCCGGGCATAGGCCGCCATGTCCGGCTCGTGAGTGACCATTAACACGGTAATGCCGTGTTCCACGTTCAGCCGTGACAGCAGTTCCATGATTTCCTGACTGCGCTGGGTGTCGAGGTTGCCGGTCGGCTC
>JBAQIQ010000244.1:0-2213 GCA_049288935.1 Candidatus Competibacteraceae bacterium | reverse complement strand
GGCATCGCCCAAATTGACGGAGGATGGTGCGTTTGGGCCGATGACTGATGCGGCCGTGCGCCGTTTTCAGGCATCGCACAGGCTGGCAGTGGACGGCATCGTCGGCCCCATCACCTGGCGCGCGCTCAATGGCGACGGCAGCGTGCAAAAGACCCTGGAGAAGGCCAAGGCGGGCAGCCTTGCCGCGCCCGCCGCTGGATCAGCATCGTCCGACAGCTCTTTTTCGTTTCCACTGGCGCGCATCCCGCAGCCCGACTGGAAAGGGGATGCGCGCTATTTCGGCGCACCGCGTCGTGGCCGCCGGCATGCGGGATGTGATCTGCTGGCGGCTCCCGGCAGCGCCATTTACGCCATCAGTCACGGTGTGCTGGTTCGCGGCCCGTATGTATTCACGGATTCCCCCGACCCTTTGACGCATGCGGTCGAGATCCGGCATGGCGCCATTCTGGTGCGTTATGGCGAAATCGCCCCTGGCAGTTACTGTGGCGGAAGCACACCCACAGCAGGGCAAAAAATCGCTCAGGTTGGCGCGCTGAAAATGCTGCACTTCGAGGTGTATACGAACGGTGCCTCCAGCGCGTCGCTCAGCGGTGGCGGGCCTTTTCTGCGCCGCAGTGATGTCACCGATCCGGCGCCGTATCTGGCGCAGTGGACGGGCCACTTGCCCGGCCGGCGTTGAAGCGATGACTGAAGCGATCAAATGGATGTTGCCATGGCCTCGTCGCGTGGCAGCAGACCGGCTCGCTCGGGGTTTGGCGACTTTGTCGCTGTGGCTGGTTGCTTCCACGGTCCATGCGGGCGATGTCCGCGTGGACCTTCTGGGCGAAGCCGCGATGTCACGGCTCACGCACGTCACCTGCACCGTCAGTCCACCGGGCAGCGGCGCCCAAAAGCAATTTCTGCTGGTTCAGGGGCCTGCCTGCAAACCCGGCGGTGGAGCGTGCCCACACGTTGCACTGATGAAAGTTGATCGTCGCACGGTGTCGTTTACCCGCGTTACTGAGCCACACCAATTGGCAAACGGCACCTGGACGAGTGCCTTCAAGCAAGGTGACAGGACGTTAAGCATTGACATGGCGCCCAGGCCACCGGGTGTCACCCCATCGGATTCGGACGGTCAATACGATGCCATCTTGACCCTGGGTGATGGCAAAGGTCACAGTACCAAGGTCAAGGGCGTTGCCGGCTGCGGCGAAGATTGACCACCCCGAGCGCCGCGCCCGCCAGCCCCGCTAATATCAAGATCCGTGTTTCACTCATCGTCATCTTCCTGTTCCTGCCGCATGACCTGGTCTTCCTTGGTCACCGAACACATGTTTTTCTCGTGTTCATTCAGGGTCAGAAACTCCCGTTCCACGACCTCGCGCAGTTGACCGAGGTCGGTTCCACCCAGCGCCCGGCGTACCGAAACCCGCACGTCCGGGCCGGTCTTGACCAACACGCCTTCATCGACGGCGACATAAACCTCACCCTCCGCTGCGGGTTTCGTAGATCAAAATGCCGGGTGCGAGCGCCGCCACGCAGCCGAGCCGGTGAGGCAAAAGGCCAAACGAACCCGTGTGCGTCTCCGCGACGATGCGCGACACGCCGGTTTTTTTCGGCGAAGATTTGAAAGGGGTCAATGGCCGGATACAGACCGTCATTGGCCCGCTCGCGCGAAAGGACGATGGACGCGAAAAGATGGGAGAAGGTATGCACTGCCGCCGGATCGGTGAAATCATCTGCGGGTACATACACCGCCTGGATCGAAGTGATCGCGCCGGTATCGGTGTTGGCGATGCGCTCCTCCAACGTCGATAGCTCGGCGCCCATCGTCGGTTGATAACCCAGCCGCGACGGCATCTGACCCATCAAGCCGGACACTTTCGAACCGGATATTCACGACGCTGCCGCGGACTGAAACGACCGTGCCGAGGTTGGGAGAATGGGTTGACTGCTCATAATTGCGCTTTATGAACAATACCGCACAGCAAAAAGGGGGGCAGATATTCTTAACCCATCGCTATTTGTCCCACATCACATCGCATTTCGCTATTGCAGCGGCTGTAAGCAACTCGATCAAAGGCAAGGCGCGATGCGTTAAATTGGGTCCATCCCAACAAAGGTACGTAAAGCGACATCGGGATCAGGCGTGATCCCTGACCCGCAGGATGGTCTGCCGGCTGGTGCTGAACTGTCGTGCGATGGCGGAGATGGGTTCGCCGTTTTTGATT
>JBAQIQ010000243.1:0-6576 GCA_049288935.1 Candidatus Competibacteraceae bacterium | reverse complement strand
AGGGTGACTCGATGGCCCCGGCGCGCTGCAACGGTCGCCGCCTTCAGTCCGCCGGGACCGCCGCCGATCACCAGTACCCGTTTCGGTTCAGCCACCGGTTGCAGCGTACCGACTCCGTAGTCCTTTTCTCGACCGGTGGCCGGGGTTTCGATACAGCCCAGCCAGCGGTTGAGGCCCATGCGTCCGACACATTCCTGGTTGCAGGACAGACACAGGCGAATATCGTCGGTGCGATTTTCCCGGGCTTTGCGGGCAAATTCGGGATCGGCGATCTGGCCACGGACGATGCCCACCAGATCGGCGTGACCTTCGTTCAGAATGCGTTCGGCTTGAATCGGGTCCTTGATCCGCCCGACCCCGATGACCGGCAGCCGCACCGCCTTGCGAATCGCCGAGGGAATGAACAGGGCGTAGTCCGGGCGGATGCGCATCGAGGCTTCAATCATGTACAGAGTCTGCGTGGCGGTGCCGATACTGGTGTTGATCAGGTCGATCAGGCCGTCCGCCTCCAGCAGGCGCGCCACCGCAACGGTTTCGTCGAGGGTAATGCCGTCGCGGATCAGTTCGTCGCCGCACAGGCGCACGCTGATCACATAATCGCGGCCTACTTCGTTGCGAATCGCGGCGATGATCTCGCGCAACAGTCGGGCGCGGTTGTCCAGATTGCCGCCGTATTCATCGCTACGCTGGTTGGTGTTGCGCGACAGAAATTGGCGCACGATCGAAGAATGCGAGCATTGCAGTTCCACGCCATCGAAACCGCCCTCGCGGGTATAGGCGGCGACTTGCGCATAACCCCGAATGATCTCCAGGATATCCTCATGTTCGACGGCCTTGGCCACTTCGCGGAACAGCGGATCGGCGAGCGCCGACGGCGCCCAGGCCGGCAACCGGGTAAACATCCCGCTGCTCTGGCCGCCGTTGTGGTTGATCTGCGCCAGAATCGGTACGCCTTCGGCGTGAACCGCGCTGGTGAGGCGTTTGTAGTGCGGGATGACCCGGCGATGAAAGGCATGGATCAGCTTTTCGTAGGGATGATCAGTCGGATGAGTGGATTGCTCCTCGGTAATGATCAACCCGGTTCCGCCGCGCGCCCGTTCCCGGTAGTAATGAATGTGCCGTTCGCTGGGCAGAAAATCCTCGGCGTAATTGGTCAGATGTGCGGCGAACACGATGCGGTTTTTGACCGTAATGCTGCCGATTTTGAAGGGGGTAAACAGCAGTCGTGAACGAGTACTCATGGCTTACACCTCCCGTCCGGCGCGATAACCTTCCAGAATCGCCTGGCTGAGGTAGCGCGGCGCGACGCAGTCGCCGGCCCGGAATACCCGCAGACCGCTGGATTTCAGGGCAAAGTAGAGCCTTTCATCCGGCGTTTCCGGCGAGACATCGACCACCAGATCGACGTTGTCGAGGCGGATTTCCCGATGATCGAAGAGGTCAGCGACGAGCACGCTGTGCTCGGTCACCTCCAGCGTCTCACATTGTGGCCGGAAGACGATGCCGCACGCTGCGGCGCGCTGATTCCAGGCCGTCAACTCCAGAGATGCAGTCAACCGTTGGCCAACGAACAGGTCGCGGGTCACTACTTCGACCTGCCAGCCACGCTGGGTCAGCCATTCGGCAACGCTCATGCCCACCGGATCGCCGAGGGTATCGAGGATGACCGCTCGCCCCGGCGTGCTCGGCGCAGCGCCGCTCATCACCTGACGCGGATTAACCACCCGCGCACTCTCATGGAAGCGCACTCCGGCCTGACGACCGGGAAAACCACCCACCGCGATGATCACTGCGTCGGGCGCTTCCGCGATGATCGACCCGGCGGTCATTTCAACCCCGGTGTGAATGGCGATGTCGAGCTTGCGGACTTGCCGTTCCAGCCAGTCCACAGCCAAGGCCAATCGTTCACGCCCCGGAGCCGCCGCCGCCAGCCGAATCGCGCCGCCGAGTTGCGCATCGCGTTCGTACAGGGTCACCCGATGCCCGCGCCGCGCCGCGACCCGGGCCGCTTCCAAACCCGCTGGCCCGCCGCCGATAATGAACACCCGATGAGTGACCCGGGCCGGCTTCAACGGCGCGAACTCCGCCTCCCGTTCGTGGCCGGCGGCGGGATTATTGGCGCAACTCAGACGCGGGTTTTGCACCAGGCCGATGATGTTGTCCTGATTGGCCAGCAGGCACGGACGGATATCGTCAGCCCGTCCCTGGCGCAGCTTGGCCGGCAGTTCCGGGTCGGCGATCAAGGCGCGGGTCATCTCCACGGCATCGGCTTTCCCGTCCGCGAGCCATTGCGCCGCCATCACCGGATCAACAATGCTGCCCTGGGCGAACACCGGCAGTTTCATTGCGGCTTTGATTCCCGCCGCCAGGTGAATAATAAAGCCGGGGGGTTGATACAGACCGGGCCGGGTGAGATGGCCGGTGTAGATGCTGCCACTGGTCACGCTGATGAAGTCGAGCAGACCATCGCCCGCCAGATGCTGGGCGATTTCCGCGGCATCCTCGGGCTTGATGCCAGCCCAGGGCGCATATTCATCACCGCACAACCGCAGACCCACGATGATGTTACGGCCGACTTCGTCGCGCACCACCTTAATCACTTGGCGGGCGAAGCGCAGCCGATTTTCCAGTGCGCCGCCGTACTCGTCGCTGCGCTGATTGGTCAGCGGCGACAGGAACTGGCGGATCAGGCTGTCCTGACCGGCATTCAGTTCGATGCCGTCCAGGCCGCCGTTGCTGGCGTAACGCGCCGCTTGCCGAAATCCTTCGATCACCGCGATGATGTCTTCGGCGTCCATGGCTTGCGGCAATTCGCGGCTGTTCACTTCCGGCACCGGCGACGGCGCCCACAGTGGTAATTGGGAGTAATGGCTGCTGCCCTGCATCCCGCTATGCGTCAACTGCGCCAGCGCCAGCGCGCCGTGGCGATGCACCGCCTCCGCGATCTGCCGATAACCGTCCACCACGGCGGGGTCGTAGCCGAACACCGCATATTCGTAGGGCCAGTCGGAGGGATGTACTACGCTGCCTTCCAGCACGATCACGCCGACGCCGCCTGCCGCACGGGCTTCGTAATAAGCTACATGGCGTTCAGTCAAGCGGTTATGCGTCGCGAAGTTGGTCTGGTGGGCAGCGAAGATGAAGCGGTTGGGGGCGGTTTTGCGGCCCAAAAGAAGCGGGGTGAGTAACTGGTCCAGAGCATCGTTAACGTCAGGCTTCATAGCGGCAGTCTCAGTTCAGGGCGACGACGGGACTGACGGCTTCATAAATGCAGTCGGGATCGGGCGCATCCGGCGCCCGTCCGGTGAAATGCTTGGCCGCGATGCAGCCGCCGTGGCACTTGTTGTAGGCATTGCAGGTCTTGCACCCACCGCCCACCTGCCAGTCGCGCAGGTGAGCAAAGAGCGATGACTCACGCCAGAGTTCGGTGAAACCGCCGGGCTGGCGCACATTGCCAGCGGAGAACTCCGGGGCCAGCAGGAATGGACAGGCGTACACCTCGCCCAATGGATCAACGCAGCAGACAATTCGGCCCGCGCCGCACAGGTTTAAACCTTCCAACGGTTGGCCGTAAGCCGAGAGATGGAAGAAGGAATCGCCGGTCGGCACTTCGGGATGCGCCAGTAGCCATTGATAGAGTCGTTGATTCTGCGCCGTCGTGGGGCGCAGGTTTTCCCAAACCTCACTGCCGCGTCCGGTGGGGCGCAAGCGGGTCAGGCGCAGTTCCGCCCGGTAGCGTTGCGCCAGCGCCGCCAGGGCGTCGATTTCGGGAAAGTTGTGGCGGGTAACCGTGGCGTTGATTTTGAACGGGACCTGATGCCGCGCCAACCGCTCCATGGCCTGGCAGGCGCTGTCGTAGGAACCGTCGCCGCGCACCGGATCGTTGGTTGCAGCCGTCGCTCCGTCCAGGCTGATTTGCACATCCAAATAAGCGCGTGAAGCGATCCAGGCGGCAGCGGCTTCATCAATCAAATGGCCGTTGGTGCTGAATTTCACGCCGATCCCTTTCGCCAGGCTATAATCCATCAGCTCATAAAAATCCTTACGGATCATTGGCTCACCGCCACCGACATTGATGTAAAACACCTTTATCGCCGCCCATTCGTCAATCAGGCGCTTGGCTTCGTCGGTGCTCAGTTCCGCCGGGTGGCGGCGACCCGATGACGACAGACAATGCACACAGCGCAGATTGCAGGCGTAGGTGATTTCCCAAGTCAGGCAGATGGGAGCGCTCAGACCCTGGCGAAAGAGTTCGTAGCTCATGGCGGATCGCTTCAGCCTTCGGCGGTCGTCGGGTCGATGCCGACCTTGATCTCGGCAATGTGGTTCGCCGGGAAACCGCCCTGCTCGGCGTGTTGTTTGACCATCTCGGCGTTGGGCGCGATATAGACGCAGTAAATCTTGTCGTCGGTGACGTAGCTCTGCACCCATTGAATTTGCGGCCCTAATGCGTTCAGTACGCCGCAGGACTTTTGCGAAATGGCTTTCAGGTCGGCGGCAGACAGCTTACCCGCGCCGGGCAATTCTCGTTCAATCAGATACTTGGGCATGATGACTCATTTCCTTGGGTGGATAACTCATTGTTATTGGGAATATTGGCGGTGGCTGCTAACGCATCTCTGCATCCAGCGCCGCCTGTTCTTCATCGGTGAATAACCGGGAGCGGGTCAGAAAGCGCAAACCTTCCGGGCCTTCCAGGGAAAACATTCCGCCCCGGCCAGGGACGACATCAATCGTCAATTGTGTATGTTTCCAGTACTCGAACTGGGCGGCGCTCATGTAGAACGGGCAACCGCCGATTTCGCCCAATTGCACGTCACCGGCACCGACGATCAATTCGCCGTTCGGATAGCACATGGGCGAACTGCCATCACAACAACCGCCGGATTGGTGAAACATCAGTGGGCCGTGCCTGGCCTGGAGTTTAGCGATGAGATCCAGGGCGGCATCGGTCGCCAGGACGCGGGGAATGGTGGTCATGGAAACTCCTTTGGGTTGCGCCCTCTCCCCTGGCCCCTCTCCCGCAAGCGGGCGAGGGGGATTTTCGTTCCAACCTCAGAAGAAGCCCATCGCCTTGGGGTTGTAGCTCACCAGCAGATTCTTGGTTTGCTGATAGTGGTCGAGCATCATCCGGTGATTTTCTCGCCCGATCCCCGACTGTTTATAACCGCCGAACGCGGCGTGCGCTGGGTACAGGTGATAGCAGTTGGTCCAGACCCGCCCGGCCTTGATGCCGCGACCCATCCGGTACGCCAAGTTGGTATCGCGGCTCCACACCCCGGCGCCCAGCCCGTAAAGAGTGTCGTTGGCGATGGACAGGGCGTCCGCCGCATCCTTGAAGCTGGTGACCGCCAGCACCGGCCCGAAGATTTCTTCCTGAAATAAGCGCATCCGGTTATGGCCGCTGAACACGGTCGGCTGAATGTAGTAACCATCGCGCAGTTCGCCGCCCAGTTCGGTGCGCTGCCCGCCGGTCAGACATTCCGCGCCTTCCTGACGGCCCACATCGAAGTAGCTGAGAATCTTGTGCATCTGCTCGGAGGAGGCTTGCGCGCCGATCATGGTGTCAGTATCCAGGGGATGGCCCTGCTTGACCGCTTTCACCCGCTTGATTGCCCGATCCATGAAGCGGTCGTAGCCGGATTCCTGCACCAGCGCCCGCGATGGACAAGTGCAGACTTCACCTTGGTTGAGGGCAAACATGGCAAAGCCTTCCAGCGACTTGTCGAAGAAGTCGTCGTCCTGGGCCATGACATCCGTGAAGAAGATATTGGGCGATTTGCCGCCCAGTTCCAGCGTGACCGGGATCAGGTTTTGCGCGGCATACTGCATGATCAGCCGCCCGGTGGTGGTTTCGCCAGTGAAGGCGATCTTGGCGATGCGCGAACTGGAAGCCAGCGGCTTGCCGGCTTCCAGCCCGAAGCCGTTGACCACGTTGAGGACACCCGGCGGCAGCAAATCCTGAATCAGTTCCATCAGCACCAGAATCGAAACCGGGGTTTGTTCAGCGGGTTTCAGCACGATGCAATTACCGGCGGCCAACGCCGGCGCCAGCTTCCAGACCGCCATCAGGATCGGGAAATTCCACGGAATAATCTGGCCGACGACCCCCAGCGGTTCGTGAAAATGATAGGCGACGGTGTCATCGTCAATTTCCGACAACGCGCCTTCCTGAGCGCGGATGCAGCCGGCGAAATAGCGGAAATGGTCAATCGCCAGCGGCATATCCGCCGCCATCGTTTCGCGCACCGGCTTACCGTTGTCCCAGGTTTCAGCGACCGCCAGCAGCTCCAGATTGGCTTCCATCCGATCGGCGATGCGGTTGATCCGGTTAGCCCGTTCCGCCACCGAGGTGCGGCCCCAAGCGTCGGCGGCGGCATGAGCGGCATCCAGCGCCAGTTCAATGTCTTCGGCGCTGGAACGGGGGATTTCGCAGAAACCTTTGCCGGTCACCGGGCTGACATTCTCGAAATACTCGCCTTTCACCGGCTCGACCCACTGGCCGCCGATAAAATTCTGATAGCGAGGTTTAAAACTGACTTTGGAACCGGGTTGACCGGGTGATGCGTATAACAT
>JBAQIQ010000242.1:0-2320 GCA_049288935.1 Candidatus Competibacteraceae bacterium | reverse complement strand
CGCCCAAATCGAGGATCACTTCTTCCTCGGCAAGCTGCAATTCCCCCTGCACATTCAGGAACAGGCGGGGAACGGCAAATTTCTCGCCGCGCTCGGCGGGTGAAATGCTGTTCTGGTAGGCGATGCGGTGACGGTGAAGGGAAGCCCGTAAAGCTTCGCGGCGCTCGGGTTTCACGGCGGCGGATAGCCGCTGCTCAAGCGCCTCGGGAATGTCGCCGGTTACAGCGACGGTGACGGTTCCATCCGGGCACGTCTCCACCTTGACCCGTGCGGTCACGTCGTCATCCAGGCCGCTTAAATCAGGGGCGGCCTCCACGGTTTCCAGCAAAATGGGCGTGCGGTTAAACAGGCCGCCCGGCGATTCAAAGCCGGGCATTTCCGCCTGCCGGAGTTCCATCGAAGCGGCGGCTTCGTCGGGATCAAACCCCATTTTCTCCACCAGGGTATCCGCAAGACTGCGCGCCCCTTCGCCAAACCGGGGACTGGAGACATGGGTATAAGCGCGGTTCAACGCCTCCTGGCTCCGGCTTTCCGCGTAAGGCATACGCAGAACCCGCCCAAGAAACTGCTCAATGTCGGTGGCGCTGCTGATATTCGCCACGGAACACAGCACATAGGCGAAAGAGCAGTCCCAGCCTTCCTTGAGGGCTTCCACGGTGATGATGAATTCGACCGAGCAAGCCTTGTCGAAAAGATCGATGGTATCCAGCTCGCGTTGCTCGCCGGTGGCGATGGCAATCCGGTCCTGCGCAATGTTCTCGTTGTCGATCAGGTGGCTTTTCAGGACCTCGACGGTCACGTCCTGCCCCTTGTCCTGCGCCTGAAACAGTACGAGGGGGCGGATATAGCGGGCATCGCCCTGGGCGGTATCGGCCAGTTGCGCCCGCGTCTCTATCGCGTCATGCACGGCGGCCCGCCAGTCGGGATGCTCGGTCAGGATGATCGGAAGTTTAATCATCTGGGCCGCTTTTACCTCGGCGGCGGAAGCGCGAAACAGGACGTTGCTCCCGCTGCGCGGGTCGGCGCTTGGGGTGGCGGTAAATTCCACGATGCAGGCCGGGCGCAAGGCGGCCAGCATCTCGAAAGACAGGTTCGTTCCAGCCTTGTGCGCTTCGTCCACGATTACCAGAGGCTGGTGAACCGCCATGAGGTTAACGAAGGAAAACTTGATCTGGCCCTTTTTGGGGCCGTCCGCGAACCGCTCCAGCCCCGGCGCGTTCTGCGGAACCTGCGCGAAATGGGATTCAAAGCTCTCGGCATGGGCATACGCCCGGCGTCCTTCCGTGTTGCTGACCCGCAAGGTCTGGATCGTACAGACGATAATGGAAACCTGTTCGGTCAAGTCCTGCGGGCGAATTTGGGTGATTTCGGAAATGTCGAAAACCGACACCTTGCCGTCAAACGCCGCGTCAATCGCGGCGCGGTAGGGGTGAGAGGGTTTCTTGAGGGCTTCCGCCGTCTGCCTGCGGATGGTATTGGTGGGAACCAGCCACATGACGACGGGATAATCCTTTTCCATATAGGCGCGTCCGGCCACGGCGATGGAATGCGCCGCCAGCAGGGTTTTTCCGCCCCCCGTGGGCAACCGTAAACAGACATTGGGAACGCCGGGCAAGCCCGGAAGGGTCCGGTAGGGTGGCAGATTCCTCTCTGGCGCCCGCTGCCGCAAGGTTTCGCCGAACGCCCGTTCGGGGTCGGCGGTCAGGCGGGCGCGTTCAAGATACGCTTCGAGCGTTTTCAAAGCGGCGCGCTGAAAGTCTTTCAGTTCCATGCTCTTATCTCCTAGCGCGCTTTAATCTCATAGGGAATTTGCCGGAAGGTGATTTTCGCCTCAGCCCGACGCTCGGCGCTCATCCGGCACCCTTCCCCGAAAATGACCTTGGGGCCGTCAAAGGGCGGCAAGGCGGCAAGAATTTTCGCGGTGAGGATATTCCCGCCATTGGGCCGCTTGTCGCCAAGAATGCCGTTATAAAGCAGGTAATAGGCGGTCCCGTCATGGATGCCCAGCAAAGGAGAATCCGCCGTCCCGGTGAAAGGAACGCCCGTTTCGATAAACCAGACATGGGCGGCCAAAGGCGCAAAGCGGATGCCGGGGGAAATATGGCCTGCCTCGTCAAACACCGGGTCGCCTAAGCGATAGAACCGGAACCCGCTGCCGCCTTTCCAGCCTACGGCCTCGGAAATTCCTCCCTGCTCACCTTCAATTACCTTGCGCAAGCGTGGCGCGCAATGGGTGACGGCGTGCTCGCCCATTTCGATGCCGATATAGCGGCGGCCCATTTTGTGAGCCACGGCGGCGGTCGTGCCGGAACCAAGGAAG
>JBAQIQ010000241.1:0-1544 GCA_049288935.1 Candidatus Competibacteraceae bacterium | reverse complement strand
GTTCACGCCTTTTCTCGACGCCGTCGCCGCCGCCCGCGTCGCACCGCCCGTAACGTGGCAAGACCTGGAGGGGACGTTACTGGGAACACGGGTCGGTGCGCTGCTGTTCCCTGGCGAACGCGGCTGGACAGCGTTGTTGCCACTGAGCGGCGTGCGCGATGGCGCGGCGCTCACCCAGGGATTGCCACTCTATCCCGGCAGTCAGGCGCGTTATCTCGATTTGCGGGCGGAAACCAGTCGATTGGTGGCCGGCTTCCGTGAAGAAATCCTCATTCGGCTCGGCGGAGGGACGCTGCTGATAGTCGCCGTGGTCTGGATCGGCCTGCGTTCGTGGCGGCTGACGTTGGCCGCACTGTTGCCAGTCACGCTGGCGCTGGCCTGCGATGTCACGATGTTGCTGGCGCTCGGCGAACGGTTGACGCTGTTCCACCTGGTCTCGCTGCTACTGGTATTGGGCATCGGCGTTGACTATGGTTTGTTTTTCAGCCGGCCCGGCGTAGACCCTTTCATGCGCCGCCGTACCTTACATGCGCTGTTGGTCTGTTGCGGGTCGGCGCTGACCGTATTTGGTCTCCTGTCGCTGTCCTCACTACCGGCGTTGCGCGCCATCGGCCTGACGGTCAGCCTGGGCGTCGCCGCCAGCTTCGCCGCCGCCCTGGTATTGGCGCGACCCTTGTTAGACAGGATTGATTAGACAGGATTGAGTGGAAAAATGATTAGCGCGGTGATTAAACCCTTGGCAATAGCCGCTTACACCGTCACCAATGCGCTGGGTCGGGGCGTCGCAGCCTCCCTGGCGGCATTGCGCAACGGCGAGAGCGGATTACACCCATGCGATTTTGCAGACGCGGATCTGCCGACCTGGATTGGCCGGGTTGCCGGTTTGGAAGATGAGCCGCTGGCCGGCACATTTGCAGCATTCGACTGTCGCAACAACCGGTTGGCGCGCATTGGCCTGGAACAGGACGGTTTTACCGCCGCCGTTCGGCAAACCCGCGACCGTTACGGCGCAAACCGCATCGGCGTTTTCATCGGCACCAGCACGTCGGGCATTGGCGCGACCGAACAGGCTTACCGTCAACGCGATCCCGTAACCGGCAGCCTGCCGGCGAGCTTCGATTACCAGCACACCCACAACGTGTTCTCGGTCGCTGACTTCACCCGCCGCTGGCTGGGCCTGACCGGCGTGGCGCTGGCCGTGTCCACCGCCTGCTCGTCCAGCGCCAAGGCGTTCGCTTCGGCCTATCGGCACATCAGCGCCGGATTTTGTGACGCCGCCGTTGTGGGCGGTGTGGACAGCCTGTGTCTGACCACGTTGTACGGATTCAACGCTCTGGGACTGGCCTCGACGCAGGTTTGCCGGCCCTGGGATGCGGAACGGGATGGCTTGAACGTCGGCGAAGCGGCCGGGTTCGCCTTGCTCGAACGGGTCGAGCCGGGGCATATCTTCAATCTCGGCCACGGAATCTACCAGCATACGCCGGTGGAGAACGTGATTGCCCTGGTCGACGCCGTGCATGAATGGCGGAACGGGACGTGAACGA
>JBAQIQ010000240.1:0-1798 GCA_049288935.1 Candidatus Competibacteraceae bacterium | reverse complement strand
CCCAGCACATGGGTCGGCGTGTAGACGGCGGACGCCCCGACCTTGAGCATCGGCGCCCGGTGCAACGGGACGTCTGCCAGGGCGTAAATCGGTCCCTCGAACCCCTGCTCGCGGGCGATCAGGATGCAGATAGCGTTGGCGTGGTCGTCGGCGTTGGCCACCACCGCCCGCGCCTGATTGACGCCGGCCAGCACGTCCGGGTCCTCGTCCAGCTTGCCGAACACCACTGGATGGCCGCGATCGCGCAGGTTGCGGGCCAGCGCCATGTCCTCCTCGAAGATGACGAACGCGGAACCGACCTGTTGGAATTCCTCCAGCAGCGAGTCGATGGCGGGGCCGTAGCCGTAGAACAGCACCCGTTCGGCCATCGGCGGCAGAGCATGCGGCAGCCGCATCTCGAACCGCTCTTCGATGTAGGGCAGCATGTAGATGGGAAATACCAGCACCAGGAAGAACATGCCGACGAACTGGGTGAAGATGACCAGCAGGATCATGACCGGGTGCTTCCAGGGGGCGTAGGCGCCATAGCCGGTGGTGGTCAGGGTCTCGGAGGCCCATTCCAGGCTGGACCAGAAATCGGCTGGCTTCCCCTCCAGGTAGTCGGAGCCGAGCATGTAGAGAACGGCGAAGATCAGCAGGGCCGCCGGCATACTGGCGAGCAGCAGAATCAAACGTTGAGTCGAGCGTTGAATGCGTTGGGACACGGTCGGTTTATTGAAATTTAATGTCGATCCGCGAAGAACTTATCGAATTCCAAAGATACCGTAAAAAAATTTGTAAAAATAGCGGGCTGGAGCGTAAAGATTGCGAAAAACCCAACGGTGGCGGAACGATTCCTCACCCCCCCTCCACCGTGTCGCGATTTGGGCGCGGCGCCGGCGGCGATTCCGAGTCGAGTTCATCATCGGTTTCGAGCGGTGGCGACGGTTCCAGCGGCAGGGTAAAGCTAAAGCGAGCGCCGCCGGCCGCCCGGTTCTCGGCTCGAATTTGCCCGCCGTGGGCTTCGATGATCGCCCGGCAAATCGCCAACCCGAGACCGACGCCTGGCACCGCCGACTCCGCGTGGCCGCGAGTAAATTTTTCAAATAAATCTCGCTCGTGGCCGGCCGGCAAACCTGACCCTTCGTCCCAGACCTCGACCGTCAGCCGGTCGGTGGCGGCGCTGGCGGTGATACCGATCACGGTATCCGCTGGCGTGTACTTGGTGGCGTTTTCCAACAAGTTCACAAAAACCCGCTCGATCAGCACTGCATCGCAGTTGATGAGCGGCAGTTCCGGGTCAAGCGCCAACCGCAACGGATGCTCGCGCAGCGGTTGTTCCAGCATCCGCACGGCCGAGCCGACCAGTTCTTCGAGCGACTGCCAGTCCTTGCGCAAGCGGACGCCGCCGGCCTGCAATTTGGCCATGTCCAGCAGGTTGTCGGCCAAGAGCGCCATCCGCACCGCCTGTTCGCGGATCGCCATCAGCGATTCCTGGTGGGGAGATTCCTCGGCGGTCAACTCCAGCGCCAGCGTTTCCGCCAGCCCGATCAGCGCGGTCAGCGGCGTGCGCAAATCGTGGGACAGCGCCGCCAGCAGGGAATTGCGCTCCCGTTCCGCTTCCATCTTCACCAGCGTGTCGCGGGCGACCGTGGCGAAATGGACCCGTTCCAAGGCGATGGCGATCAGAGCGGCGAAGGTGTCCAGTAGCCGCCTCTGCTCCGGGATCATCAGCAAGCGCCGTTGCTCGGGCGCCACGGCCAGTACTCCCCGAGTACGCAGCGGAGCCTTGAGCGGCAGGTACAACAGCGACGCGGCG
>JBAQIQ010000239.1:0-6761 GCA_049288935.1 Candidatus Competibacteraceae bacterium | reverse complement strand
CAATAATGTCTTCTAAAGTTGACATGGCGGCTTCTCCTTGCATGATCTTTTCGATCATCACTATTCTTTAAGAGTTAGACAAATCATGTAGTTGAAAATTCCACAACCGGCAAAGGAACGCTATATGTCCACAACGTATTTTCTGAACACTTTTAACGGGAGCACGAAATGAGTGATGTAGACCGTATTTACGGAAGCAACTACGGTAATGGGCCAGGACCCGCAGTGATGGGCGCTAACACGCTGATTGGCAATGGGGTCTACAACCAGAAGGAAGAAGATCTCGGTAGCATCAAGGAAATCATGCTGGACACGAACAACGGCAACGTATGTTACGCCGTGTTGTCTTCGGGAGGCTTCCTTGGTATGGGTGAAAAGCTGTTCGCCGTGCCGTGGAGTGCATTAACCCTCGACACCCAGAACAAACGTTTCATGCTCAACGTGGAACTGGATCGCTTAAAAAATGCCCCGGGATTTGATAAGGATCAGTGGCCTGACATGGCCGATGCCTCTTGGGCACAGAACATCCATTCTTATTATGAAACTCCTTCGGATGCCACGAAACCGAACATCACAACCCCAATTAACTGATTTGCAGTGTCCCCAGCCTCCTTAGCGTGGAAGAGGCCCTCACCATAATAGTGAGGGCTTTTTAGTGATGATTTTAAATAATTTTATCGTAACGCTACTGACAAGTGACCCGTTTGATAGAAAGGCAAATTCCATGAATCAACAACTCATTTCTTTCAGGGCTGCGCCTGTGGATTGGCAGCACCCGATCTACCGTGATCCGATGACCTTGCGCTCAGAACAGGTCTGCCCGCATTGCAAGCGAAAGACAGTGGAATACCGTGTCTTTATTGACGGTTATCCGATCATCATCCATCACTGCTCGGAGCACCGCGATGTGATCCCCATGCGCAGTGCTATTGTCCGTGATGACTACATTGGAGTTACCGCATGAGCGCCGATTCAGAGCCGATCCATTTCGCCCTGCCGCTACAATATTTCCATATCAACCGGAAGGGACTTCCATACTGATCCGGGTAGGCTGCGACATCCGCCCACCTTTTTACTGCTGAGCTGCTATTGCGAAGTCGACCGCATGGTGGATATTGCCTGGCCGCTTTTCGGTACGACGCCCAAAGGCTGGGCGCGGGTACAGGCCATCTGCGATTTTGTCCATCACCACATCACGTTCGGGTAGTCCTGAGGTGGTGCTTTCCGCCGACCCGCGCCGCCTACGGGGTAAGCGTCGAACCCATCGGCCCCGACAGCCCCTTCGTCGCCGACCTTCTCGACTTCTGAATTCGCTGCGCCGCTCTCAGGTCGGACGGATGTCGCAAAGCTACCAAGCTTTGCGACGATGTAAATAAGATCATCCCTTCATCCAGTGATCAAGAGATTCAAAAAATGTAAAAATACGACACAAGAAGTAGAGAATATTCTGATATTTATAGGGAGATTAACTGAATAAAGCCAGCAAAAAATCCCCCTTTCGCAGGGGGAAATTTTCGCAATTTGTATAGGATCGCTAGAATCCAAATACCGCCTTACTACCAGCGGTCGTAGTAATAGTAAGTTTCATTCCAACGATCATTAGTACTCGAATGCACGGCCGGCACAATAACGGTGTCAGCGCCGCTTTGCCCCGTTCTTCCCGTGGGACCTTGATAGCCCGTAGGTCCCATAACGCCTGGAGGCCCCGTGGCGCCTGGAGGTCCGGCGCAGGCGCCCAATCCGAGCGCTGCGATCAATCCTACTAATAGCATTGAATATTTCATGAGAACACCTTTATAAAAAATCAGAAAATGATACTGGGGAGAAGTCGATCAGAAGCGGACGCTTCGCAGAACTTTTGACCGTATCCCGGATGACTTGGAGTGAGGCGACGGCCCGCTGTGATTTCGCCAACAGTAAGCTGAAAAACTTGTGCAGTCCGTGCGCTAGCAAACAGAGCGCCTATTTTTTATCCGTTTTGCGCTGATGCCAGTCGTGGGGCGTGTGAGCGCGGGGACTGACCGCGATCATGTCGGGAAGCAAGCGGTCGAACTCTTTCCTGACCACTTCGTAGCACTCACAAACCCGTGCTTCCAGGCCCGGTCGATCCAGCACGGTGATGTGGCCTCGACGGTAGTCGATCAACCTGGCCTTCTGCAATTTTCCTGCGGCTTCGGTCACGCCCTCGCGCCGGACCCCCAACATGTTGGCGATCAGTTCCTGGGTCATGCTCAGCTCGTTCGAGGGCAACCGGTCGAGACTGAGCAGCAGCCAGCGACAGAGTTGCTGGTCTACCGAATGGTGTCGATTGCAGACGGCGGTCTGCGCCATCTGGGTCAACAAGGCCAGGGTGTAGCGCAACAACAGATGTTGCAGCGCCCCAGAGCGGTTGAATTCCTGCGTGAGGACATGACCTTTTAGTCGATAGCCGTGGCCCGCACTCTGCACCACGGCCCGATTCGGCATCGTTTCACCGCCCATGAACAGGGCAATCCCCACGACGCCCTCGTTGCCGACGACGGCGATTTCCGCAGATGCGCCATTCTCCATGACGTATAACAAGGAGACGATGGCGGTGGTGGGGAAATAGACGTGATTTAACCGGTCCCCTGACTCATACAAAGCCTGACCCAGTGGCAACGGAACCGGTTCCAACTGGGGAAACAGGCGTTCGCATTCGGACTCGGGCAGGGCGGCCAGCAAATGGTTTTGCCGGGGATTCGGGGCGTTCGATGGGCTGGGTATTATCGACATGGGCAAGCTCCAAAATGACCGCCAGGTATCGGAGGGTTTAAAGTTTCAGCACTTGCAGCTTAAACTATTAGAGTGACTATTTATGTTCGGTAGCGCACAAAATAAGAAGATAAATTGCAATACGTGCGACAACGCACAGATTAGTATGGCGCGTTCTGGATAGTCTTTGTTTTTTCGGCAGGAGCGTCGTGTTTATGAAAAAAATCAGGCCCCCTCTGGATGCCGTGCAGTTACGTCAGCAGGCGGAAGCACAGTTGCAGGATGCAGTGACCTCAGCCAGCCTGCGCCCGCTGACGGCCATGGAGACTCAGCGGCTGATCCACGAACTGCGCGTCCATCAGATCGAGCTGGAATTGCAGAACCAGGCCCTGTTGGAAATGGGCGCTCAACTTGAACAAAGCCTGGAAAGATATACCGACCTCTATGATTTTGCGCCGACCGGCTATTTCATCCTCACGGTTGACGGAACCATTTGCGAAGCCAACCGCGCCGGCGCCATTCTGCTCGACCAGGAGCGCGCTCACCTGATAGGCCGGCGGTTTGGGCTCTTTGTTTCGACGGAAACTCGACCTGGGTTCAACGTCTTTCTCGACGCGGCCCTGGCGGGTTCGTCTAAAGTGTGCTGCGAAGTCACCCTCACCCTGGAAGGAGTCCCGCCCCGCCATCTGTATCTCGAATGCGTATCCAGGGAGACGGATACCGGCCCGCAAGGCCGCCTCACCGCCATCAACATCACCGAGCGCAAGCAGGCCGAAGCGCGGGTCGAACATCTGGCCTACCACGATGCGCTCACCCAATTGCCTAACCGGGTCTTGCTCACTGACCGCTTGCGCCAGGCCATGGCCCAAGCCCGGCGTGATCAGAAGCGGTTGGCCGTGTGCTACCTCGACCTGGATGGTTTCAAAGCCATCAACGATACCTGGGGCCATATTTGCGGCGATAGAGTGTTGGTCGAAGCCACCCGCCGTCTGAAAGCCTGTGTCCGCACTAACGACACGGTAGCCCGGTTGGGCGGGGACGAATTTGTCCTGCTGCTGGGAGATTTGGCCGATGTCGATGAGTGTAAACAGGCCATGAATCGAGTGATTACGGCGTTGCAGGCGCCGTTCACGATCTCTGACCAGTTGATCCCGTTGAGCACCAGCCTCGGCGTCACCCTGTATCCCGATGACGAATCCGATCCCGATGGCCTGTTGCGCCATACCGATCAGGCTATGTATATCGCCAAGCAGACCGGCGGCAATCGCTATTGCTGGTTTGATACGGACTATGACCATCGCGCCCGCCAGGCCCGCAAAAACCTGCAACAGATTCAGGACGGGCTGGCAGCCCACGAATTCCGTCTTTATTACCAGCCGAAAGTGGATATGCGCCGTGGCACGGTTGTCGGGGTCGAAGCGCTGATTCGCTGGCAGCACCCGGACCAGGGCCTGCTCCTGCCGGCGCGATTCATCCCGGCAGTGGATACCAGTGAACTAACGACCCCCGTGGGCCATTGGGTCATCAACGAAGCCCTGGATCAGATGACGACTTGGGCGGCGCAGGGTTTGCGGCTGCCAGTGAGTGTCAATATTTCCGCCCACCACTTGCGGCAACCCGATTTCGTCGCCAAGTTGCGGACGTTGCTGGCGACTTATCCCCAGACGCCATCCGACGGACTCAAACTCGAAATTCTGGAAATGGTCGATCTGGGTGATCTGGCGGCGATCGCGACGTTGATTGAAGGTTGCCGACCCCTCGGTGTGCGTTTTGCCTTGGACGATTTCGGCACCGGCTATTCCTCGTTGACGCATCTCAAGGATCTAGCCGTACATCGATTGAAAATTGATCAATCGTTGGTGCGTGATTTATTAGTGGACGCCAAGGCGCGGTCGATTGTTGAAAGCGTGATTGGGCTATCCATGGCCTTCCGCTGCCAAGTGATGGCCGAAGGGGTAGAAACCGACGCTCAGGGTAGCCTGCTGATACGCCTGGGCTGCGATCTGGCGCAAGGTTATGGCATCGCCCACCCGATGCCACCGGAGCAGATTCCCGCCTGGATCGCCGGTTGGACGGCGCCGGTGTGGTGGACCGGTCAGTCGCATGGAGTAGGGACTGACCCTCTACTCTTTTAATCAATCCGTGCGCTACCGTACAGACGCCCGCCGGATCACTTCGTAAAATTTCCCCAGTGCTAATCCAGTACGAGAGGGAAAACACCATGCCTTTAATTCAATTGATCGTTGCTCTAGTGGTCGTTGGCGTCGCCCTATGGCTGATTAACAACTACATACCGATGGACGGCAACATCAAGAAAATCCTGAATGTGGTCGTGATCATTGTAGTGATTCTTTGGTTATTATCCGCCTTCGGGGTCTTGGGTTCCATGTCAGGAATGCGGGTTGGGTAGAGTAGTTAAACCCGTCAGATTTTATTTCCAGGAAGAGACTCGATGAACACTATTAAAATTGCCGCCATCGCACTGATCATGATCGGCGTTTTAGGTTTAGCGTATGGCAGTTTCAGCTATACCAGGGAGACTCAACAAGCCAGGATCGGTCCGCTTGAATTGACCGTTCAGGACCGACAGACGGTCAATATCCCGATTTGGGCGGGCATTGCAGCGGTCATCGCTGGCGGACTCCTGCTGTTCGTACCCAAGAACAGCTAACTCCCTCCTCCCGGAGGGGAAAATCCATCGTCGGAAACGCGCTTTCCGCCACCCTTCAACCAGGCTAAAGAGACTCTCGAAATGACAAGAATACACAGAACCAGTTTGATAGCAACGGCGCTTATACTGGGCGTAGGTGGGTTGCAGGCGGCTGGCGCGCAGCAGGAGCCCCCTAACCTTCCTCCGACCTACGACTCTGACGCACCCCCCCGCTATCAGGAACCGGCTCCATTACCCCGCCCGAATGCCCCGGCGGTTTCGCAATCAGCGCCATTTCCCAATGCCGCTGGCCCCGACTGGTCGCCGCCCAGTCCGTTGCGAGTCCACAACGATCAAGGCGTTCGCTATATATCAGGCGGTGTGGGCGAAAGCGAACGTGCCGAGCTTAATGCCCGGTCCTCACAATTCAACCTGCGCTTGCTTTTTGCGATGCAAGGCAGCGGCGAGTATTTATCAGCGATCCGGGTCAATATTCTCGATACGCACGGTGGCGCGATTCTGACCGCCGACTCGAAAGGTCCCTGGTTTCTGGCCCAACTGGCGCCGGGCGACTACGCCGTTGAAGTCAACGTACCCGGTCAAACCGGGCAGCAGCCCCAGCGACAAACAGTACATATCGGTGGTTCAGGCCAATCCCGATTGGATTTCTACTGGCGCTGAGCGCAATCACTCACTTCACTTCCGGTCAATAGGACCGATTCACCGATTCAGAACAGGAGAAAACTCCCATGTTAACGAAAGACGAATACGTTACAAAAATGAAGAAACGCCTGGATAAATGGAGTACGGAAATGGATGACTTGGAGGCCAAAGCGCTAAAGACCCAGGAGGATGCCAAGGTAAAATATCAGGAGCAACTCGTCGCCCTGCGCGCCAGGCGTCAGGAAGGTGAGGAAAAGCTGAAGGCGATTCAGTCAGCCACTGAAGACTCTTGGGAGCAACTTAAGGCAGAAGCGGAAAATATCTGGGAAGCCTTTAAGGATTCCGCCGAGGCGTTCAAAAAGCATTTCAAATGAATTTATTTTTCCACTCTCTTTAAAACGCTGATTCAGCATTCACCCGGAGTACTACCATGAAATGGTTCAATCGATTCACTACTTTTTTCTTCGTCGTTTTATTCGCTTCTTTGTTGGGATGCGCCTCGACGGCAACCCAGGAAGGCACCGGGGAATATGTGGACGACACGGTGATTACCGCTAAGGTCAAGGCGGAAATCTTCAACGATGCTTCGCTAAAATCGGCGGAGATTAACGTCGAAACTTTCAAGGGCATTGTGCAATTGAGCGGTTTTGTTAACTCGCAGGAAGATATTAACAAGGCCGTCCGCGTCGCACGCAATGTCAAGGGTGTGGTGTCG
>JBAQIQ010000238.1:0-9274 GCA_049288935.1 Candidatus Competibacteraceae bacterium | reverse complement strand
CAATATCGTAGAACAGGTCGTCTAAGCTCATCATGGAGGCTCCTGGAGCAGTAAGGGTGATACCGGGAACCTTAGCCGGTTCCGCTCCAGGGGCCACCTCCCCATCCTTTATCCAGAACTCACGTTAATTACCGCCGTGCCGATCATTTTCACCACGCCCAACGCCTCATCGAGCAGTCGCCACGCCAGCAGCAGAGTCACTGCCGCCGAGAGTTGAACCACCTTCCGCGCAAGCCGCGCAGATTCCATACAGAATGATTTCATGGCGCTGAACCTGGAAGTTGGCGGGAGCCAACGCCTCCAGATCCTCCACGCACCCGTGCAGATCAAACACCTGTCGGCACTGCTGGCAAATGAAATGGTGATGATGACCTCGGTTGGCGGGTTCATAGCAGGGTGAAACGCCGGGAATCGCGACGGGCAGAATTTCACCCTGGGCGATAAAGGTCTTGAGGGCGCGATACACCGTCGCCAACCCGATCCCGGCGCTGTCCTGACCAGCCTGCTCGCGAATCTCCTGCGGGGTCAGCGGTCGTCCCGACTGCCGCAGAATGTTCAGAATGACCTCCCGTTGCCGGGTGGAGTAGCTCACGATGATCCTCCGCTTGACTGAAATTGAGAATCCATTATCTTAATTAAGAAATGAGAATCCAATCTCAAATCAACCGGTACTGCGCCCATGTCCATGAACTCTCCTGATTCCCGCATTCCCGTGACGGTGCTGACCGGCTTTCTTGGCGCCGGCAAAACCACCCTGCTCAACCGCATTCTGACCGAACAGCACGGTCAGCGCATCGCCGTGATCGAAAACGAGTTTGGCGAGATCGGCATTGATCAGGCGCTGGTGATTAACGCCGAGGAAGAAATTTTCGAGATGAACAACGGTTGCTTGTGCTGCACCGTGCGCGGCGACCTGATCCGCATTCTCGGCAATCTGATGAAGCGGCGCGACAAGTTCGACCGGATTCTGGTGGAAACCACCGGCCTTGCCAATCCCGGCCCGGTGGCGCAAACCTTTTTCATGGACGACGACATGAAAGAAAACCTGCGGCTGGACGGCATAGTCACCCTGGTGGACTGCAAGCACGTCAGCGACCATCTGGATGACAGCGAGGATTGCCGGGCGCAAATCGCCTTCGCCGACACCTTGCTGCTGAATAAAACCGATTTGGTGGATGCGGCGGCGGTGGATGCGCTGGAAACCCGGCTGCGCAGCATGAACGGCTTGGCCACCGTGCAGCGGGCGACAATGGCGCAGGTGGATTTGCAGCAGGTGCTGGATCTCGGCGGTTTCGATCTGAAGCGGGCGCTGGACCTCAATCCGGCATTTCTGGAGCCGGAATATCCGTTTGAGTGGGGCGGTTGCTACGATCTGGCGGCGGGCGAATATACCCTGACGTTGAATGACGGGCCAGACCCGGCGATGAGCCTGGTCGCGTTGCCCATCGCTGACGGGCAAGAATGGATCGCCGCGCAGGAACTGGCGGCCCGGCTGTTTTCGCTGGACGCAGAGCCAGTTGAACCGGGCGCGGCGCTGGTTCCGGGCATTTTGCACTACGAGTTGCAACTGGCCGCTGACGGCGCCCAGTCGTTCCGGCTGCGGCTGGAAGCGGCGGGGAGACTGGCCTTGTTCACTCAGCATCATCCCGATGAATTCGCGCTGCGGCTGCGCGATGCCCAGGGTCAAACCCGGTCGCCGGTGGCCGAACACGCCTACAACCCCGGCCACAGCCACGACGACACGGTGTCGTCGGTGGGCATCGTCGAGGAGCGTCCGGTCAATCCGTACAAGCTGAATCTGTGGCTGAGCGATCTGCTGCGCGACAAGGGCGCGGATATTTTCCGCATGAAGGGCGTGCTGCATTTGGCCGATAACCTCAACCGCTTCGTGTTTCAGGGCGTCCACATGCTGTTCGACGGTCAGGCCGACCGGCCTTGGCGGGCGGATGAGCCGCGGCTGAGTCAGATGATTTTTATTGGGCGGGCGCTGGATCGGGCGGAATTGACCGCTGGATTCCGCGCCTGTCTGGATTGAGCTTGACGACGACCATGCCGAACAAGACGAAAGAAGCGCCAGTACGCATTCCCTGGCGGGTGGACATCGCCGACGCGGTGCAGGATTTGGTCTGGTCGCCGGATGGGCGCTGGCTGGCGGTCGCCGAAGTCAGCGGCCCGTTGCTGCTGATCCACGGTGACAGCGGCGCGGTGGCGCAGCGCTGGCCGGGACATGGCGGCGGAACCTTGAAACTGGCCTGGTCGCGGGATAGCCGCTGGCTGGCCAGCAGTGGTCAGGACGGCGCGGCGCGGCTGTGGAATCCCGACAGCGCGGTTGAGCATCGAACCTTGGCGGGCGGCAACGCCTGGGTCGGCGGCGTGAGCTTTTCGCCCTATGCCGATGATCGGCTGGTCACGGCTGCCAGTAAGGAACTGCGCGCCTGGACGCTCGACGGTCAACAACTGCACGCCATCCAGCCGCACGCCAGCACCATCACCGATCTGGCCTGGCATCCCTTACAACCGGTGCTGGCTTCGTCGGCGTTCGGCCAGGTTCATCTGTGGGACTGGCAAACGCCGGACGCGCCGAGTGAGCAGAGTTTGTCGCATTCGTCGCCGCTGCTGAACGTGCGCTGGTCGCCGGATGGACGTTATCTGGTCTGCGGCTGTCAGGACAACAACTTGCGCTGCTGGACCTGGCCGAGCGCCGAGAGTTGCCAGATGAGCGGTTATTCCGCCAAGTTGCGCACCCTGGCCTGGGATCGCCACTCGCGCTGGCTGGCGACCGGAGATCGGGAAGTGGTGACCGCATGGGACTTTTCCCAAGGCGCGCCGATGGGACAAATGCCGCGTGATTTGGAGGCGATGACCGACCGGGTGCTGGATCTGGCGTTTCAACCGGGCGGTGATTGGCTAGCAGCGGGCGACCAAAGTGGACATCTGGTGATCTGGAAAATGCTTGAGCAGAATTTTCGTCGGTTCTGGCAAGGCACGTTGCGCGATGGGTTTCAGCGGTTGGTCTGGCATCCGCACCGGCGCTGGCTGACGGTAGGCGGCACCGAGGGCGCGGTGTCGGTGTTCGAGATCGCCGTATGAAGCTACCCTCCCGTTTCAGCCTGCTGGCGAGCGGCGCAGCGCAACGCTTGGCGGGCGCGGCGGTTTTAATCGCCGGACTGTGGCTGGCCGTATTCTGGGCGCTGCAATGAATCCCGCCATTCGACTGGACGATTTAACCGTCTGCTATAACCGCCATCCGGCGGTGCATCATCTATCGGGTGCGTTCAATCACGGTTCGCTGACCGCTATCGTCGGCCCCAATGGCGCCGGCAAAAGCACCTTGCTCAAAGCCATCATGGGTCTGCTGCCGGTCACGACCGGACGGATTGATCCGGCGGTGCTGACGCCGAATGACATCGCCTATCTGCCGCAACAGGCGCAGATTGATCGCCAATTTCCGATCACCGTGCTGGATGTGGTTCTGCTCGGCCATTGGCAGCGGGTCGGGGTTCTGGGCGCGGTGACGGCCTCGCTGAAAACACAGGCGCTGGAGGCACTGGCGGCGGTCGAGCTGGCGGATTTTCAGCGGCGACCCATTCGCACCCTGTCGGCGGGCCAGTTTCAGCGGGTGCTGTTTGCCCGGATGTTGTTGCAGGATGCCCGGCTGATTCTGCTGGATGAACCGTTTACCGCGATTGACGCCCGCACCACGGCCGATTTGATTGCCGTGGTGCGAGCCTGGCACGACCAGCAGCGCACCGTGATCGCCGTGCTGCACGACCTGGATCAGGTGCGCGCCCATTTCCCCGAAACCCTGCTGATGGCCCGATCCCGGATTGCCTGGGGCCAGACCGCGCAGGTGTTGACGACCGAGCATCTGCGGCAAGCCCGCCAGATGGCCGAAACCTGGGATGAACAAGCCCGGTTGTGTACGGTTTAAGCGCCATGAATCTATTGCTGGAATGGTTGGTGACGCCGTTTGTCGAGTTCAGCTTCATGCGCCGGGCGCTGGTGGCCTGTCTGGCGCTGGGCTTGGGCTGCGGCCCGGTGGGAGTGTTGTTGATGCTGCGGCGGATGAGCCTGATGGGCGATGCGCTCTCCCATGCGGTGCTGCCCGGCGCGGCGATTGGCTTTTTGATCGCCGGCTTTTCGCTCACCGCGATGAGTCTCGGTGGCTTCGTGGCCGGGTTGACCGTGGCGCTGCTGGCCGGGTTGGTGACGCGCTTCACCGAGCAGCGCGAAGACGCCAGTTTCGCCGCGTTCTATCTGATTTCACTGGCGCTGGGTGTGCTGATCGTCTCCACCCGTGGCAGCAGCGTAGACCTGCTGCATGTGCTGTTCGGCACCATTCTGGCGGTGGACGATGCGTCACTTTTTCTGGTGGCCAGTATCGCCAGCGTGAGTTTGCTGACCCTCGCGCTGATCTACCGGCCCTTGATCGTGGAGTGCTTCGATTCGGGTTTTTTGCAATCGGTACAGGCGCGGGGCACGGTTTACCATCTGGTGTTTCTCATCCTGGTGGTGCTGAATTTGGTCGCCGGTTTTCAAGCCCTGGGTACATTGATGGCGGTGGGTTTGATGATGCTGCCAGCCGCCGCCGCCCGGTTTTGGGCGCAGGAAGTGTGGAGCATGGCGGCGGTGGCGGCGACTATCGCCGTGCTGTCCGGCTACATCGGGCTGCTGCTGTCCTATCACGGCGATCTGCCCTCGGGTCCGGCCATCATCCTGACTGCTGGAATGGCCTATCTGCTCTCTATCGTCCTGGGCGCTCAGGACGGTCTGCTGGTTCGATTTCTACCCCGTCAACATCTACAAGCCTGACTTCAGGAGGCTTTCATGCGTTTTTCCGCGAAATATCTGCTGCTGGCTCTGGTTTTAGTGATGCCCGCCGCGTGGGCCGAGCCGCTGCGCGTAGTCGCCAGCTTCAGCATTCTGACCGACATGGTGAAAAACGTCGGCGGCGAGGACATCGCTGTGACCACGCTGGTGGGCGCTGATGGCGATGCCCATGTGTATGAGCCGACGCCGGCGGACGCCAAGGCGGTCGGCAATGCGCAACTGGTGATCGTCAATGGCTTGGCCTTCGAAGGCTGGATCGAGCGGCTGCTCAAGTCATCGGCCTATAAGGGTGAGGTGGTGGTCGCCAGCCAGGGGGTAGCGCCTCGGCAAATGCAGGAGGAAGCCGATCATCACCCCAAGAAGGGCAAGGAGTCGCATCAAGGCCATGATCACGATCCCGGCTCGACTGATCCTCATGCCTGGCAGGATTTGGCGAATGGGCAGATTTATGTGAACAACATCATCAACGGTCTCGCCAAGGCGGATCCGGCCCATGCCGCCGCTTATCAGCAGCGCGGCGCAGCCTATTTGGCGCAACTGAAGGCAACCGATCAGTGGGTGCGCGAGCAACTGGCGGCGGTTCCCCCGGCCAAGCGGCGCGTCATCACTTCCCACGATACCTTTGGCTATTTCGGTATCGCTTACGGCGTGGAGTTTCTGGCGCCGGTCGGCTGGACCACTAAAAACGAGCCGTCTGCTAAACAGATCGCGACCTTGATCCGCCAAATCAAAAAGGAAGGGACGCGGGCGCTGTTCGTGGAAAATATGAGCGATCCACGTTTGCTCAAGCGGATTGCCGACGAAGCGGGCGGGGTCGTAGGCGGTACGCTGTATTCCGATGCGCTGGCACCTGCCGGTCAGCCCGGCGACAGCTATATCGGGATGTTCCGTTACAACGTGCCCGTGTTGGCGGCGGCGATGGCGAAAAATTGATCTGTGCGAACCCCGATTTTCAACTCTTCTGGCAAGGCGCGTTGCGCGATGGGTTCCAGCGGTTGGCCTGGCATCCGCACCGGCGCTGGCGGGCGGCATCCTCAAACCGCATTACGCCCGTGCGCAGGAGTTGGAGCTGTGGCTGGATCGGGTGGCGGTGCGCGGTGAGGTGGTGGTGCAGTTTTGGCTCAAGCCGGTAAAGACGACGGCAGCGATGGAGCCAAGGGAGGAGGAAAGAATGCTGGCGCAGTTGAGGAACGTTTTCTGAGACATCCAAATTGGCGATCAAGAAATCAATCGCTTAAACCTTATCGTAGGTTTTCGTTCCGATGATTGTCAGACCCCTTCGCCGTCCCTGGCCCTTCAATTGCTGTTGCAATCACATCGACCGGCAGGCGCAGCAGTTCCGCCGCTTTGGGCAAGCCGATCAATCCCTCGGCCAGCGCCCGGTAGCAGAGTTGTTCAAATCGCTCTGGTGCCTCCAGCGTTCCCGCCTGACCGGGCAGTTCCAGCGGTTCCGGTTCCGCCATGCGCCAGCCCCTGGCGAAGGTCTGGAAGGCGTAGGCCAGTGCGGAATAGGAGAGGATACCCAGCCGCTCGCAGCGCACCAGCAGGGCGGCGGCGCTGACTCGATAGCCGCGTTTGACCGGCATCAATTCTGGGGGACTGATGGCGTGGCGGTGCGTCCCCAAGTCCTGCCGAACTGAAGCGGCGGGCATCAGGAAGGCGCTGGCAAAGCGTTTCGCGGCGGCTTCCGTGCCTGCGGGAGAGGCATCGTCAATCAACCTGTGGCCGAGTTCGTGGGCCAGCGTCAACCGGCGACGCTCCAAGGTCGTGGCTTGGTTGACCACGATGCACGGCACCGCCTCTTGCGCCGGGCGTTGCACCAGGCAGGTCAGCCCGTACACGCCAGCGGGCAGCGGCAGGATCAACACCTTGATGCCGTGCTGCTCCAGCAGTTGGGTCAGATTGGGAATCGGGTCCAGCCCCAGATTCCATTGCGCCCGGACCTGTTCCGCCAGCGCTTCACACTCGGTTAAATCGCTAATGACCTGGCGTTGCAGATCGGGCAGCGGATGATTCCAGCAGGCGCTATTCAGTTCGAGAATCGCCTCGATCATCAGATAGCGTTCCACCTGTTCCAGTACCTCAGTTTCCACGCGGGCACGGTCTTTGGCGGTTGTGCCCGCTTTCTTGCGGAACTCCACCCTGTCCAGATGGGCCTGCATCGGACTCATCAGGTAGCCGATGGACACCTCCAGCACCCGCGCCAAAGCGATCAGCACCGGCGAACCCGGCATCATTTCGCCGCGTTCGTACTTGCCGATGGCTTGGGCGCTGACCTGTCGGCTCAGGCGCTCCTCCAGATCGCGGAGGGATAGCCCGGCCCGCTTGCGCGCCAGTTTGAGACGTTCGCCGAACATGAGTTGAGGGTTTCTTGTTTACAAAATTAAAATTACTGTTTACTTGTAAACCAAACTCCGTTAGATTGCAAGAGTGTCATTAAATCGTTGAAGGAGTATCGGTAGGATGAGCAAAACTGTAATTTTTTGTATGGATAGAGCTTGGCATAACCCGGATGGCTATAAAAATCGGCCCAATTCGATCCTTGAGCTAAGGAGGATTACCGCTTGAACATGGAAACTCCGATAACTCCCCTTTCATCCGCCTTATCCCGATACAAGGAACACCGCGATGAGGTAATTCTAAAATTGAAAGAGCTACCTTCTAACGTATGGGATGAGTTAGGCATATCAAAGGATGATCACTTACTTTTAGTGCGTCTTGCTACCGCAGCCGATTTTTGGTTAGCACGAAAAATGATGCAGATTGAGTCTATTGCATCGGATGTCGCCCAAGAAATTGAATGGCCCTCTGATGCTCCTGAAGACCTCTCTCGCTTTATTTCGATCTGTCGCCGGTTCAAACGTCATGCCCTTCGGATAGGGTTGCCTAATACAATTGCCAAAGGCCCAAATGTTCCGGGGAAACGATGGACATTACTAGGATGGCGCTTTGTTGAAACGATGTGCAAAGTTGCCGACGTATACGAAGGTAAGACTTCGGCAGCCAGTCTACTCCCATTATTGACTTCTCTGATAACTGGGTTCCTGAACGGCTTAGCTGAACTTGAAATGCAATGGATGGCAGAGTGTGAACAGCAGAATCGGCATCAGCGACGACGCATAGCTAAACAGAACCGACAAGCCAGAACGGATAAAGCAGATCCGATAAAAAATAAGGTAATCAGTATTTGGCAGACCGAAAAGAAAAAGCGACGGAAGCTAACCAAGCACCAAGCCAGCAAGGAAATTTCTCAAATGATCTTCCAGGAAGCTCATGCTGCTGGTGTGCTTACCAGTCAAGACAATGCAGAAAGAACAGTTTATGAATGGTTATTAAAATCAGCATGATAGAGATATAAGTGTTACGGCTACGCCTGTAAACGTACTACGTCTACAGGCGTAGCCCACATTCCAAAAATTTGCTTAGATTTTAATTCGGGCTGCACAAACTCGTGCTGATACCGGAATTAGTTAGTCATGTTAGACTTTTCTCTTAACGATTTTGCCACTCTTAATTCGCGCTATCCAAACTGGCAGGTATGTATGAAAAATGACCAATATCTCAGCAACTGCCTGTTTTCGATCTTGGAAAATATGGATTTTTCTGATGATATTCAAGTCGTTTATCCAGAATTGGAGGCTTGGTTATTTGAACTGAAGCAGCATTGTCGGATGGCGCAAGCGCTATTTGATCGACACCAATTGATGCGCCGATCTGAGGAGACACCATTTTGATCATCTCCACACCTGTTTAAAAACGCTAATTGCTTTTGGCCAGGACCCGCTCAATCGTGCCCTGCTTCAATTCAGCAGCAAGTTTAAGAATCTCCTCCAGGACAGCCCGCAAGCGTTCAAGCTGCCCCTCCAACCGGTCCAGTTCGCGGCGTTGCGCGTCCGAGGGGTGTTCGTGACGCCAGCGGGCGAGTTGCTCGGCGAACACCCCGAGAAAATCCCGCTGCTCGGTGTGTAGTTTGATGCTGCGTTCCACGGTGGCGTCGTCGAGCACATAGGGCCGGTCGCGCACCGATAGCAAGGTTGCATGGTGCTCCTGACCGTCCGCCAGTTCGCCATCGATGAGGGAGGCGATCAGCGGGAGCGCGGTGGGCGGTTGCCCGTGGGGCGCGGGATCGTCAGCCAAGACAAACTTCCTTTCCTCTAGGTTCGGTAAAATGAGCTATTGCTACCGGCATGGCGTCTCACTCGATACGCCGTCCTTTTCCCATCCAGCGCGCCTTATCGTCTCTTCCCGGCCCAGTGGAAGCGAAGCTGCAATTTGACGACATATAAGCAATAGCTAATATGTCTCAGCCCCACCACGTCTTACCGGCGATTATGGGTGCCGGCCCAGACCGCAAGGTAGACCTCGCTCAGGAACAGACTCCACGCCGCCACCATGGACACCATCGCCAGCACGAACAAACCGGCGACGACTTGCGCCAACTCGA
>JBAQIQ010000237.1:0-4341 GCA_049288935.1 Candidatus Competibacteraceae bacterium | reverse complement strand
GACCAGCACCGGCTGCGGCGAGGGCGCCACCGCTTCCACATAGCGGAATATCGCCGCCATCGTCTTGCTTTGAGTGATGATGTCCGCGAACGCTTCCCGGTCGTGGGGCGTCGCCGTCAGCAGGCTGTTTTTCAGGGAAAGCACTTCCGCTCGCAAGGCGCGGATTTCCAGCGCCCGCCGCACCGACGAAACCAGCCGGTTGCTCTCGACCGGTTTGACCAGATAATCGATGGCGCCCATCCTCATGCACTGCACGGCGGTATCCAGATCGTTGGTCGCCGTCATCACGATGGCCGGCACGTCGGGGTAATCGGCCGTGACCCGCTCCAGTAGCGCCTGCCCGGAGAGGTAGGGCATGGTCAGATCGAGCACCAGAACGCCGACCGGTTGCTCCGCCAGCAGCGGCAACACGGCGCGGCTGTCCTCCAGAGTCAGCACGTCGGCGATGCCCGAGGCGCGCAACAGCACGCTGGCGCTGCGCAGCAAGGGCGGTTCGTCGTCCACCAGCAGGACCGGCAATTGATGCGACGTGATATAGGCCATGGCTATCGACCTCCTTGAGACGGCGCCTCACTCGGGCGCGGGTGGACGAACGGGTGGCACGGCGGCGGCGGGTGGCAATTCGACTCGCGCCAGTGTACCCCGACCCCATTCCGATTCAAAAATCAATCGGCCGCCGTGGGCGCGCACCAGTTCGGAGGAAATCGCCAAGCCCAGACCGGTGCCGCCGCTGCCGCTTTTGGTGGTGAAAAACGGATCGCACAACCGCGCCAAATGTTCCGGGGCGATGCCGGTTCCCTCATCGCGCACGTCCAGAACGACGCAGCACTCGTCCGCTCGCCAGCGCGTGGAAACAAAAATTCCCCGGCTGGCGTCGGGCAAGGCTTCCAAAGCGTTCCCCAGCAAATTGACGATGACCTGCTCGATCTGTTGGGGATTGCCTTTCACCGGCGGCACGTCGTCAGCGAGATCGATTTGAAAGCGCGCCGTCTTCTTGTTGATCGGGTGGGCGAGCAGGCGCGCGGCGCGACGGGCGGCGTCGTTGAGCGAAAATTCGATCCGTGCGCCCTGCCCGCCCGGTCGAGCGAAATCCTTCAGATCGCCGACGATGGACTCGATGCGCAACGCGCTGTCGCGCAGGTCGTCGATCAGAGCGGGGACGGTGGTTTGCATTTCCTGGTAGGGCAGCCCGCCGAGCAAAAACGCGCCCTGTTCACGCGCGTAGTCGTCCAGAATCGCCGCCGCGTCGCTCCACACGTCCGCCAGCAGCCGGGCGTTCAACAGCACCAGTTGATTCGGGTTGTTGATCTCGTGCGCGACCCCGGACACCAAGGTTCCCAAGGCGGTCATCTTGCTCGCCTGGATGAGCTGCAATTCCTGCTGGCGGGTTTTTTCCTCCAAGTGCTTGCGTTCGGTCAGATCGCGGATGATACCCGTCACGAACGCGCCTTGCGCCGTGTGCCAGCTCGACAGAGACATCTCCAGCGGAAATTCCTCGCCGTTCTTGCGCACGCCGTTCAGTTCGGTCGTGACGCCACCCAGCCGGCAATTGTCGTCGATGGCGCCCGCCGTCCGTATCCGGGCATACGCTTCCTGGTGTGGCGCGGCCATCAGCCCCGCGAATGGAGCGCTGAGCGCCTCCTCGGGCGCATAACCGAACATGGCCGTGGCGCCCGCGTTCCAGGACACCACCCTCCCCACATCATCGATGGAAATGATCGCCTCCCAGGCTGATTCGGTGATGGCGCACAAGCGCTCTTCACTGGTTCGCAGGGCGGTTTCCGCTCGCTGGTGTTCCGCCATTTCCCGCCGCAAATCCTCGTTGACTTGGTGCAGGACGCGGGCGTTGCGCTGCAAGCGGGCGAACAGATATCCCAGATAACCCAACAACATGACAGCGGCCGCGTACAGCAGGACCCGAAAGATCTGGGCGTGCGTTTCGGCGCGCCCGTAGTGACGCATCATCGCATCCCGCAACGAGCGCGCCTGGACCATCGCCGGGCCTTGGGTCACCTGCCGCAATTCGGTATCGACGCGCGGCAACACCTGCACGATGAGCCGCCCGTGCGCGGCCAGCGTCTGCAAATCGGGCTGAAATTGGGGAATGTCGGGCAAGCGACCGAGTAGCGTTTCGATGGTCTTGCCCAGCTCCGGCTCGGGCCTCTGGATAAACCGCAGCAACAAAGTGGTCAGCGCACTGACCTCGGCCGCCACCGTTTGCTCCTCGGCGACCGTGGCCTTGGCGCGGAGCGCTTGCGCGGCCTGGACGACGTAGGCGAGCGAGTTGCGCAGCAACGCATTGTCGGACTTGAAATACTCGACCACGGTCTTTTTTTGTCGCGCCGCTTCGGCCAGAGCGTCGGCTTGCGGGCCGAGCAAGCGGGCGGCTTCGGCGGAGGCGGTTTGGATTCCTCGTTGCAAGTCGGTGGCCGCGCGCAACACGTCGCGACTGGCGACGGCCAGGGAATCGTAATATGTCAGCAAGCCGGCGCGCACCAACAGCACGTCGCGGTCGAGCGTGGTGTCGTGCAGCTCGAACGCATCGAGCGCCTGATTCAGCCGCGCCCGCAGCACCAGATCGGGGCTTTCGCTCTGAAACAAAAAATACGTCAGCAACAGCAACAATCCCGCGATGATCGAGACCGATGGCCATCGGGATCTCATTGCGGTTCACTCGGCGCGGGTACTGCCAGCGGTCGGCCCCGATACTCCCCGGTCAGGGTATGGAGAAAGCGGACGATCAAGCCGACCTCTTCGGACGTGAGCGTCTTGCCCAACTGGACCTGAGCCATGGTATCCACGGCCGATTCCAGGGTGGCAGCCTGCCCGTTGTGGAAATACGGGGCAGTCAGCGCGACGTTGCGCAGGCTGGGTACCCGAAAGACGTGGCGGTCCCGCTCGACCTGGGTGACTTGAAAGCGCCCGAAATCGACTTGACCTCCCGGCTTGTCGCCATCGGCCGGCGCGCGCGAATACGGGAAGATGCCGAACCGCTGAAACATGTTCCCGCCGATGTTCATGCCCTGATGGCAGGCGACGCAACCGTAGGACTTGAACAGCCGGTAGCCTTGCCGTTCTTCCTCGGTGAGCGCTTCCTGTCGACCGCGCAGGTACTGATCAAAACGGGAATTGGGTGTAACGAGGGAACGCTCGTAGGTCGCCATGGCGTCCAGCACGCTGGCCTTGGTGAGTCCGTCGGGATACGCCGCCCCAAAAGCCGCGCTGTAGGACGAGTCACCCTTCAAGCATTCGAGCAGATCGGGCCAATCCGAATCCATCAAATTGAGCATCAGCCTTTCGGCGTGGGCTTCCAATGTCTCCGTCGATCCATCCCAGTTGAAAAAATAATTGAATCCGGCGTTGAAGACCGTTGGCGTATTGCGCGATAGCAACGTGCCGTCGGCTCGTCTGGCCACGGGTAAGCCGTCCGCGCCACCCCGGTCGAACAGGTGGCAGGTAGCGCAGGACATCGACCGATCCCGCGAGAGACGGACATCGCCGAACAGGCGCTCACCTAGCGTCACCTTGGCCGGATTTTCGGAGCTGGCAAGCGGCAGGGGCGCGATGGGTTCCTCCATCACTGCGCCCTCTTCGGCTTGCGACTCGGACGCCGGGGCGGACCACGCCGGGATCGCGCTACCGGCGATAAGGCAAATCGTGCTGAACAGGCCGAGACATATCGAGATCGATCGACGAAAGCCCTTAGCACGACCATCAACCAACATTCGCAAACTCATTTCTCGCATTCGCAAACTCATTTCTCGCTCAGGCATCAGGGCAATCGCGCTAAGGGATAGCTGGACTGGGCTGACCGGAGGGCAGGCGCAACCGGTACTCATTTACTAGAACCTCGCCACAACGTTGGTGCATAACTCAACAACCACCGGTTGAAAACCGGTGTGAAGTAACCGAGATCGACCGCTTTTTGGATCAGTTTGCTCAAGGCTCCGTTCCGCCACGACCTTCACGAACGCATCGGAATCGTACCCCTGATCGCCGATGACGGCTTCAGCCGGGAAGGGATCGATCAGTCGTTCCGCTGCACCGATATCGGACGCCTGGCCACCGGTGAGGACGCAGGCCCGGGGATAGCCCAAGGCTTCCGTCACGGCATGAATCTTGGTGCTAAAGCCCCCCTCGCGAACGGCCCAAGGCGTCTTCCTCAGCGGAACGCTGCGCCGCCCACCGCCGTGCAGGGGTGGGCACGGACTACCGGGTTGTGTTGCGTTAGTTTCTGACAGACGAGCTTGACCATTTCTGGACGGAATTAGGCTGCCAGGGAATAGAACTGTTCGGCGGCGGAGAGACTTGGCCCTTTGGCCATGATCATCTGCTCCTTCT
>JBAQIQ010000236.1:0-17602 GCA_049288935.1 Candidatus Competibacteraceae bacterium | reverse complement strand
ATGCAGGCGGGGATTGCGCGGATTCAACTCCGGGCTGCGGCCCTGCGCCACGGTGAGGCCGGGCTGTTCCGCGCCGTAGAGCACCGGCGTGGCGTGGTCGCAGACGGCGAAACGGGCGGGATCGTGTTTCTTGCTGTCCGATAGGGCTTTCCGAGCCAAGTTAAGGGCGATGGCGGCATCCTTCGGCTGGGGATGGGCGAGCAGGGCGCGGTAATACTCCACCGCCAGCTCGCGGGCGTAGTCGTCGCCCACGGCGTAGCGCATCGCCACCACCGAGGGCACGCCGCCGTGCAGCAGGGCGTGGGCGGTCCCGGTGAAACCCGGTTGTGCCTGGAGGTCGAGGTCTTTGGTAACCGCCTCCCTCGTGCCCGGCTCCTTGCCTTGGGCGATGGCAAGGAAATCGTTCCAGTCCTTCACCCGCAGGATATCGCCAGAATGACAGGCGTTCAGGAACACCAGTCGTGGCAGAAAACCGCCTGCCTTGGTGAACAGTTTGAGCAACTCGCCGCCGGAAAGAGTGTCTTTCGCGCCACCGGGTTTGGCGAGTTCGAGCAGGTTCAAATGCCCGTGTCCGCTCCAGTGTACAACGTGGTAACCACCGTGCTGCTGAATCTGGTCGATCAGCCGTTCGCGAGTGACGCCGTGGGTGAGGAAATGAGCGACGACGCGGCGGTTGGGATAAATCTCCTTTTCAAACAGCCGCAACAGTTCACGCCGCTCCTGCCGTGCGCCCAGCGGGCGCGATCCCCGCGCTTCGGCCAGGACAAAGAGCACACGCAGGGCTTCATCGGGCGCTAGTTCGACCGACTTGGACTCCGAAGCCTGCATATCGTGGACGACGCGCACCAGAAGATTGCGTTCGCCCAGAGTATCGGCATCGGGATTGGGCTTGGCGATTTCCCACGGCACGCAGGCCAATGCGGCAGCGAGATGGTTTTCCTCATCCGCCGCGCCCGGCAACTGGATGCGCAGGGTGCGCTGGGATTCCGATTTCCAGAGTATTTTGAAAATGTCCTTGCCGAGCACGTCTTCGGCGATGCAAACGCCGATTGCGGCAACCGTCGCCGTTTCCTTGCCTGCCTCGACACAGACGCGAAGGTAATCTCGCAGGTTGAAAAGACCGTCCCGGTGGCTGATGGCTTTGAAATCGGGGTAGTGGTATGTGGGTTGTGAACCGTTGGCACCGAGCAAGCAGAACTCGGCGGTGTGATTCGGGGTATCGGCGGTGATGATGAGATCGAAATGAATAGGCATGGCGATTGGACTTCCCTTTAAAATCGCGCCGCAATGGAATGCGGTGGAGTGGTCCGAACGGGCTGTCTCAAATGATAACAGTCTGATAGATGAAGAGAGAAATCAGGAGGGCAAGAAGGGTAAGGAACAAAATGACGGCTTCGGATGCCCACCCACCATCACTCTAGTGCAGCTTACGGGGTTCTTCGAGGATTCTTGTGAGTTGCCGGGCAGGGGATATGAAGTTAACTAATGGACTCGTAAGCAGAATAAAGTCGCTTTACTGCTGCTGGATCGGCGGCCCAAAACCGGCAGGAAGGCCAGTTTCACAGAAACCCTCGAAGAACCTAAAATTATTCATGGTGTGAAATCAATCTCTGCGATGCGAAACATCGGCAGGGTGTCGCTGAAGGGAAGCGGGCAGGCGCGATGACTATCCATCGTATGGGTTATCATTACGTCCGCATGGGGAGCGACCCATCATAGTCAAAAAAATAAGAGAGCGGGAATCGCTGCCACAATAACGCGATTCAAACGGTATGAAAAAACACTGGAATAGTGAACAGTGGCCACTGACCACTGGCGTGAATGGGAGAATGTAATGGCGGCAATTGATGCACAAATGAGCACCGGACTGGCGGGACTGGATCGGGTATTCCGGGGAGTGATGGCTGGCGATAACATTGTCTGGCAGGTGGATAGCATCAATGATTATCGGCCTTTGGTCGAGCCTTTTTGCCAGTATGCGCTCGAAAAAGGCCGCAAGCTGGTGTATTTCCATTTCGCCCGCCATGCGGCGCTGGTGCCGGAGGGGCCGGGTGTGGACGTGCGGGTGCTGGACCCCGGTGAGGGGTTTGAGCCGTTTTTAGCTGCTATTCACCAGACTATCGAGCAGACCGGGCGCGGTGCGTACTATGTGTTTGATGGGTTGTCCGATCTGGTGGCGGATTGGTACAGCGATGAAATGCTAGGCAATTTTTTCATGCTGACCTGTCCTTACCTGTATGATTTGGAGACCGTCGCGTATTTTGCGCTGTTGCGTGGCCATCATTCTTTCCACGCCACTGGACCTATTCTTGAAACGACCCAATTGTTCAATGACATCTATCGCCACCAAGGCGAGTTGTACGTTCGGCCACTGAAAGTCCAGCAGCGCTATTCGCCGACCATGCACATGCTGCATGTGTGGCGCGGTGAGGAATTTACACCGGTCACTGATAGCATCACGATCTCCGAAATTTTGACGAAGTTTCCCTGGTCCGGGTTGAAGACCAACGATCCGCGACTGGATATCTGGAACCGCACCTTCCTGGAAGTGGAGGAGGTGGTGGCCGCAGAGCGTGAGCATGTCCATGTGACTGATCTAGCGCGTGATCTGCTGCAACATACCTTGCGGATGACGGTATCGCGTGATGAGCGGGTTATTCGGCTGGCGGAACAGTATTTGACGCTGAACGATGTGCTGTCGATCAAGCAACGCATGATCGGTACTGGGCTGATTGGGGGTAAAACGGTCGGGGTGCTCCTGGCCCGGGCGATTCTCAAGCGCACACAGGCGCGTTGGAATGAATTGCTGGAAATTCACGATTCATTTTTCATCGGCTCGGACGTGTTCTACAGCTATCTGGTGCGCAATGGTTGCTGGTGGGTGCGCGAAAAGCAGAAGCATCCGGCAACTTTTCTGGATGGTGCGGAAACGGCGCGGCGGCGCATTCTACGCGGCGATTTTCCTGATTATATTCTCAAGCAATTCTCTGACATGCTGGATTATTTTGGCCAATCACCCATTATTGTCCGCTCCAGCAGTTTGCTGGAAGACAATTTTGGCAACGCCTTTGCCGGTAAATATGACAGCGTGTTCTGCGTCAATCAGGGACCGCGTGAGAAACGGCTGGAAGATTTATTGTCGGCGGTGCGCACGATCTACGCCAGCACGATGAGCGAACGGGCGCTGATGTATCGGGCGCGGCGGGGCATTCTTGACCGTGATGAGCAGATGGGGCTGCTGGTGCAGCGGGTGTCCGGTTCGCAGCAGGGCAATCTGTTCTATCCGCATGTCGCTGGGGTGGGGCTATCGTTCAACCCCTATGTATGGAGTGAGCAAATTGATCCGGCAGCGGGCATGGTGCGATTGGTACTGGGGTTGGGAACGCGGGCGGTCGATCGTTCGGACGATGATTACACCCGGGTGGTGTCGCTGAGTGATCCAGAGCGGCGACCAGAGAGTCATTTTGACAGTGTTCGCCAGTATGCGCAGAAACGTATTGATGTGCTGGATTTGGAGGATAACCAGCTCACGACTAAGCAGTTTGCCGAGATTGCCAAGCTCAGCGCCAATTTACCGCTGTCGATGGTCGCGTCAATTGACGATGAGTTGGAGCAGCGGGCGCGAGAGCGGGGTATGAAAGACGTATTCCCCTGGGTGCTGACCTTTGAGTCTCTGCTGCGGGATACACCGTTTGTCACCGATCTTCGGGAGATGCTTAAAACGCTACAACACGCTTACGATTACCCGGTAGATGTGGAATTCACCGCGAATTTCATCGATGAGCGGCATTACCGGATCGATCTGGTGCAGTGCCGACCGTTCCAGGTGCGTGAAGCCGGCACGATCCCCAATCCGCCGACGCATATCGAGCCAGAACGCCTGGTGATGGAAACCCACGGCGCGGTGATTGGCCATAGCCGGATCGGCACCATCGACCGATTGATTTATGTCGTTCCCGGCGTTTACGGTCAGATGCCACTCAATGACCGGCATAAGATTGCCCGACTGGTTGGGCAGATTACGCGGTTGCGTGATCCCGGTGCGGAAAAAACGATCTTGCTGATCGGACCCGGTCGCTGGGGAACGACCTCGCCGGAGCTGGGCGTACCGGTGCGGTTTGCGGAAATCAATAACGCAACGGTGTTATGCGAGATGGTGGTCATGCGTGAAGGGTTGGTTCCGGATGTGTCGCTGGGAACACATTTTTTCAGCGACCTAGTGGAAACCGATATTCTCTATCTGGCGGTTTTCCCACAGCGGCAGGATAACCGGTTGAACGAAGCGTTTTTCGATCAGCAACCTAATCGGCTGGGGGAGCTGCTGCCGAATGCGGCGGAATGGGAAGATTGTGTGCGGGTGATCGATCTGCCGAATGATCAGTGCCGGTTGGTGTTGCGGTTGAATGCGAATACGCTGAAGCAAGAGGTGTTTTGTTATCTGGATGAGGTGGAAAGCGCGCTCGGGCTTTGATGAAGATTGGCCTGTTGCTAACTTACGTAAAGCCGCGACTCGCGGCTTTTTTTATGGAATCTTTAATTCCTGATAATAGGAATAATCTTGAATTATTCATAGAAATAATCGTTAAAAATACGTATTATGTAATAGCTAAATAATGTTCACCCACTTTACTTTGCATAACCAAAGGACCTTTCTGCATGGCCCGTTCCGGAATCCGCTACGAAGAAGTCAAAAACGCTGCCGAAACTCTACTCAGTCGCGGTCTATCCCCCACCATCCAGCGCGTGCGCGAAGTCCTCGGCACTGGTAGCAATACGACCATCAGCGATCACCTCAAACACTGGCAGCAACGGATGGCTGAAGCACCTCGCGCCATTCTTCCACCCGCCATGCCCCCAGTCGTCATGACCGCGCTGGAGGCCCTTTGGAAAACGGCGGTTCAACAAGCAGAGGCCGCTTTTGATGAGCAGCGCACTGCGGCTGAACAGGCGGTCGTCATCGCTGAACAGGCCCGTGATCAAGCCATCGCTGAAGCGCAACAAGCCCATCATGCTGCGGTTGAAGCGCGAAATCAGTGGGAAACCCTGCAAATCACCGCCCGCGAACTCGCCGACCGCCTGCTCATTGAGCAGGAACGGCGCACCGCGGCAGAAGCGGCGCTGATCACCGCTGAACAGCAAGTCCAGGGGGCGCTGGCCACGGTCGCCCAGATTCGCACTGAAACCGCAGCACGGGTCAGCGAATGGGAGACCGCCTTGCAGCAATTACGCGCCGACATGGAACAACAACGGGCCGAGGCCCAACAACGGTTGGAGATTGAACGCCAGCGCGGTGAATTGATCGAGGCTCGATTGATGCAACAACTGGATCACTCTCGCCAAGAACAGACCACTGAGCGGCAGGCCTTTGCTGCGGAGCGTCAAGATTGGAAAAACCAGGAAATCACCGCCCAGCAGCAACAGGAAGCGCTGCGCCAGGAGAACATTCAATGGCGCACCCGGTGGGCTGCCGCCGAAGGGCGACAGGAGGCATTAACCAATGAAATGGGTCAGTTACGAACCCTGCATCAACAAGCGGAAACTCGGCATCTGGACGCCGTGCGCAATGCGGAAACTCTACGAGGCGAACTCAAAGCGGCGCAGGCCAACCAAGAACGGTTGCAACAGGAATTGGCGTTTCTCACCGCCACCCTGCACAATCAGACATCAACTGCACAATCAGACGATCATTAACCCTGTTGGGTGTTGGGAATAGCAACTGCTAACATTGAATAATGTATTCACTACCATTTCATACGTCATGCCTTGGGACCCTACCACCATGCACACCGGATTCTGGAAAACTCTGCTGGCCACGGTCATCCTGCTGGCTCTGAATACTGCTCAAGCCGTTGATCCTATCAAAATCGGCGCTTTTTTGAGTGTGACGGGGCCTGCTGCATTTCTGGGCGACCCCGAGCTGAAAACGCTGCAAATGCTGATTGCGGATATCAACGCCAAGGGCGGCATTCACGGCCATCCATTGGAACTCATTCACTACGACACCGGCGGCAACCCCCGTGAGGCGGTCAATTTTGTCAAGCGACTGATCAGAAAAGACCATGTGGATCTGCTGATTGGCGGCACCACTTCAGGCGACACCTTGGCGGTCATTCCGGAGGTGGAGAAGGAAGGTATTCCTTTGATCTCGCTGGCTGCCGCCGTTGAAATCACCGAGCCGACTAAGAAATGGGTGTTCAAGGTAGCCCCGACCGACCGCATGGCCGTCGCCCGGATATTCGCTGACCTGCGCCAGCGCGGCCTGACCAAAATCGCCCTTATCACTGGCGATGGTGGCTTCGATAAATCGGGTCACGCCCAAATTCTCAAACTGGCTCCCGAATACGGCATCACTCTGGTGGCTAACGAATCTTATGGCAATAAAGATACGGATATGACGACCCAACTGACCAAGATCCGCGCCACTGACGCCCAGGCAATTCTCAATTTCGGTTTTGGTCAAGCGCCAGCGATTGTCACCAAGAATATTAAACAACTGGACATCACCCTGCCCCTCTATCATTCCCACGGCGTCGCGTCCAAAACCTTCATTGATCTCGCCGGTGCAACCGCAGAAGGTGTCCGCTTGCCAGCGTCTGCGCTGGTAGTTGCCGAACAATTGCCGGAGAGCAACCTGCAAAAATCCACACTGCTCGCTTATAAACAGCAATACGAATCACAGCATGGGCCAGTATCCACCTTCGGTGGCCATGGTTACGACAGTCTGATGATCGCCAAAGCAGCCATCGAGCGGGCGGGAAGCGTGGATAAGGTCAAAGTGCGCGATGAAATCGAGAAAACCAAAGGATTCATCGGCACCGCTGGCGTGTTCAACCTCAGTCCAGAAGACCATATGGGCCTGGGTCCTGACGCCTTCAAAATGGTGGAAATCCGCAACGGCGCCTGGAAAATCGTCGATTAACCGGCCCGCTAGTCTACACTTCTCAAATTCACCGCTCGGCGATGGATCGACCGCCGATCAGCAACCCACGAGGTCCGCATCACCCATGAATGCTGTGGTTCACGCCAAGGCGACCAGCCGTCACTTACTGTCGGGCAACGAAGCCGTCGCTCGCGCCGCCTGGGAAGCCGGCGTCCGAGTCGCCGCTGCCTACCCCGGCACCCCCGCGACAGAAATTCTGGAAAACATCGCCCTCTATCCCGATATCTACTCCGAATGGTCGGTTAACGAAAAGGTGGCGGTGGAAGTCGCTATCGGCGCCTCGCTGGCCGGCTCACGAGCGTTGGCGGCCATGAAACACGTCGGCATGAACGTCGCCTCGGACGCCTTCATGACCCAGTCACTGGCGGGCGTGGCGGGCGGCCTGGTCATTGTCGTCGCCGATGACGTGGGTCTCTCCTCCTCACAAAACGAGCAGGATTCCCGCTATTGGGGGCGCTTTGGCCATCTGCCGATTCTGGAGCCGGCCGATTCGCAGGAAACCTACGTCATGGTCAAGCAGGCTTTTGCCCTGTCCGAGGAGTATGAAGTCCCGGTGATCGTGCGCATGACCACTCGTGTTTGTCATGTCAAGGCAATGGTCGAATTGACCGGCGAGCGCATCGAACACCGGGCTGCCGGCTTCCAAAAAAATCCCCAGCGCTGGGTCATGACGCCGGCCAACGCCAAGCCGCGCCTGCCGCTGATGCATGAGCGCGATCGAACATTGCGTCAGGTTGCCGAAGCCAGCGACCTGAATGAAACGTTGAAAGGGAGCGATCGGCGCATCGGCTTTGTCACCTCCGGCCCGGCTTTCATGCACGTCCGCGAAACCTTCCCTAACGCCCCCATCCTTAAGCTCGGCTTCAGTTATCCAACCCCACTGGAAAAAATCCGCGCCTTCGCCAGCGCCGTGGATACGCTGGTGGTGGTCGAGGAAACCGAACCGCTGCTGGAAACCGAAATTCGTGCGGCGGGCGTCGCTGTCCAGGGCAAAGACTTATTGCCGCGCTTTGGCGAACTGGCGCCCAACGTTCTTCGCCCGGCGATCAAACCCCTGCTGGGCGAACCCTACGCCGTACCGAGCCGTCCGCAGACCGACCTATTCCCCCGCCCGCCGACCATGTGCGCCTCCTGCCCCCATCTCGGCCCCTACTTCGCCCTCTCCCATATCCGCAACCTCAACATCATCGGCGACATCGGCTGCTACACCCTGGGCGCTGGCCATCCCTGGAATGCATTGGATACCTGTATCTGTATGGGCGCCTCGCTGAGCATGGCCCACGGTATGGACAAGGGGCGCGGTGAATCGGATGAGAAGAAACACATCGTCGCGGTGATCGGCGATTCCACTTTTCTGCATATGGGGATGCAGGGCCTGCTGAATATGATTTACAACCGGGGCAATGTGACGGTGCTCCTGCTCGACAACCGTTCGGTCGGCATGACCGGCGGCCAGGAAAATCCCGGCACCGGCGAAGATTTGCACGGGTTGCCCGCCCCCCGGGTGGATTTTGCCAAGCTGGCTGAAGCCTTGGGCGTCCGTCCCGAACGCATTCGCATGGTGGATCCCTACGAGCTTCCGACCATGGTCAAGCTGGTGCGGGAAGAGACTAAAATGGAAGAGCCTTCGGTCATCATCACCAATCGCCCCTGCTCTCTGACCGATCGTTTCGAGCGCTTCAAGTCCTATACAGTGATTGACGACCAATGCACCGGCTGTGGTAACTGTATTGACCTGGGTTGCCCAGCAATTTTCGTTGCCCGCCGGGAAACCGTGACCGCCAAAAGTGGCAAGAGCAAGGAACTGGTTTTCGCCCGCATTGACGCCAACGCCTGCACCGGCTGCCACATGTGCGTCGAAACCTGCGCCCCCAACGCAATTGTTCAACCCAAGATACCAGACCGCGTGATTCGGATTCACCCTCATGGTTGACAGCATCACTAACATCCTCGTCGTCGGCATCGGCGGCCAAGGCATCATGACCGCCGCCGAAATGCTGGCCCGCACCGCGTTGAGCCAAGGCTGCGATGTTAAGAAAACCGAAGTAGCGGGCATGGCCCAGCGCGGTGGCGTCGTCTCCTCGCACGTCCGCTTCGGCCTCAAGGTCTACTCCCCGCAAATCGATGCCGGTGAAGCCGATTTACTGATCGGTTTCGAAGCCGCTGAGGCATTGCGCTGGCTGCCCTGGCTGCGCCCGACCGGCGTGGCGATGGTCAACACCCTGCGCATTGCCCCGCCAGTCGTATCCGCAGGTCTATATGACTATCCTGCTGATCCGATTGGCGCATTGACGGCGTCTGGTATTGAGGTGCACGCCTTCGATGCCGGCGCTATCGCTGATGAATTGGGCAACCCCAAGCTGGTGAACACCATCATGCTGGGCGCCATCAGCGACCACTTACCCTTCCCCGCCGATGTTCTAAAAGAATGCATTGTGGAAGGCTTCCGCGCCTACAAGCCCAAACTGGCACAGATCAACGCCCAAGCGTTTGACGCCGGACGACAAGCCGGACACGTCTAGTCATCTAAAACAATGATCTCAACAACTTCCAAGGAGAAGCAATCCATGAAAAACACTGGGTGGAGAACCATCCTGGCAGCATCGCTGCTACTCATGGGCAGTCATTTAGCCAGCGCCGCTGATCCGATCAAGGTGGGCGCTTTCCTGACCGTAACGGGACCCGCCTCATTTCTGGGAGATCCAGAACTGAAAACTCTGCAAATGGTGATCGAAGACCTCAATGCTAAAGGCGGTCTGCTGAGCCGGAAAGTTCAACTGGTTCATTACGACACGGGCGGTAACGCCAAGGAAGCAGTCAACTTCGTCAAGCGTCTGATCAAGAGTGATGCTGTCGATATCATCGTCGGCGGCACCACCACCGGCGATACGATGGCGGTCATTCCAGACATAGAAAAGGAAGGCATTCCCTTCATCTCGCTGGCGGGCGCAGTCGATATCGTCGAGCCGGTGAAAAAATGGGTATTCAAAACCCCGCACACGGACCGGATGGCCGCCGCCAAAATCTATGAAGACCTGCGCAAACGCGGCTTGACTAAAGTGGCATTGATCACCGGCGATGGCGGCTTTGACAAGTCTGGCCGCGAGCAACTGCTCAAGCTGGCTCCCCAATACAGCATGGTCATTGTGGCCGACGAATCCTACGGCAACAAAGACACGGACATGACCACCCAATTAACCAAGATTCGGGGTTCAGAGGCGCAGGCGATCATCAACTTTGGCTTTGGGCAAGCCCCGGCTATTGTCACTCGCAATATTAAGCAACTCGGCGTCACCCTGCCCCTTTATCAATCTCATGGCGTCGCCTCTAAAGCTTTTATCGATCTGGCCGGTCAGGCAGCGGAGGGAGTGCGTTTGCCTGCGGCGGCCCTAGTGATCGCCGAACAACTGCCAGATGCTGACCCCCAAAAGCCGGTGTTGCTGGCTTACAAAAAAAACTACGAAGCCAAACACGGTCCAGTATCGACTTTTGGCGGCCACGCTTATGACGGCATGATGATAGCCATTGAAGCGATCCAGCGGACGGGCAGCGTGGACAGAGCCAGGGTTCGGGACGAAATCGAGCAGACCAAAGGGTTCATCGGCACCGCCGGCGTGTTCAACATGACGCCTGAGGATCACATGGGCTTGGCGCTGGACGCCTTCAAGATGGTGGAAGTCCGCAACGGCGGCTGGACCATCGTCGAATAACGACCGGATGCCTGAGCAACTCTTTCAATTCCTGGTCACTGGCGTCACGGTCGGATCCCTCTACGCCTTGGTCGGGCTCGGCTTCGCTCTGATCTACAACGCCTCGGATGTCGTGAATTTCGCTCAGGGCGAGTTTGTGATGCTGGGGGCTATGACCGCGATCAGTTTGGTGGCTGCCGGCTGGCCGCTGGTGCTGGCGGCCACCGTTGCGACGCTACTGACGTTGCTGATCGGCCTGTTACTGGAGCGGTTTGCGATTGAACCGGCCTGGGGAGCGTCGGTGGTTGCTACGATCATCATCACAATTGGCGCCGCCATCTTCTTGCGCGGCGTAGCGTTATTGCTGTGGGGTAAGGACTTCCATGCTCTCCCCCCCTTCTCCGGCGACACGCCTATCCACTGGGGCAGTGCCACTCTGTTGCCGCAAAGTTTATGGGTACTGGGCGGCGCGGTGCTACTGGTCACATGGGTTCACCTTTTTCTTAACCACACTCTGATGGGCAAAGCGCTATTGGCCTGTTCATTCAACCGTGCCGCCGCCCAATTAGTCGGTATTAACGTGAAGGTCATGCTGCGGCTGGCCTACGGACTGTCCGCAGGACTGGGCGCGATTGCCGGCATCCTCATCGCTCCTATTACCTTCAGTTCATACGAAGCCGGCGTCATGCTCGGTCTCAAAGGGTTCTCCGCGGCAATTATCGGCGGGATTGGCAACCCCATGGGCGCTGTGGCCGGTGGCTTGCTGCTCGGCGTCCTGGAAGCACTGGGCGCAGGGTTTATTTCCTCTGGCTACAAAGATGCTATTGCTTTCCTGTTCGTGTTGATGGTGCTGTTCTTCGAGCCGACGGGCCTGTTCGGCCATAAAGTCGCGGAGCGGGTTTGACATCATGCGGCTGGCTGGCTTTTACATTTTTGCCGCCATCGCAGCGCTGCTGCCGGTACTGTTTCCAAACAATTACTTCGTAACGGTCGTCGGCGCATCTGCCGGACTGCATGTCATTCTGGCCGTCGGGCTGAATCTGTTAATAGGTTACACCGGACAGATTTCTCTCGGCCACGCCGCCTTTTTTGGCATGGGCGCTTACGCCTCTGCCATCCTGACCACTCGCTTTGACTGGCCCGGATGGCTGGCCATGGTGGCCGGCTTGCTAATCGCAGGTAGTATCGCCTGGCTGTTCGCCCGCCCTATTCTGCGCCTGCGCGGCCACTATCTGGCCATGGCGACCCTGGGCTTCGGCATTATTATCCACGTCATCATGGTTCAGGCGATGCAGTGGACCGGCGGCCCGGATGGTTTAGCAGGCATTCCGCCGCTGAATCTCCTGGGCTGGACCATCGAAGGCGATGAACAATGGTATGGGGTGATCGCTGCCGCCATGTTGCTCACCATCTGGTTATCTCTGAACATTGTCGATTCACGGATGGGACGCGCCTTGCGTGCAGTGCGTGGTTCGGAATTCGCCGCTCAGATGATAGGTATTGACACCGCCAGTGCTAAAACTCAAGTGGTTGTGATCTCTGCTCTGTTCGCCGCCTTTGCCGGAAGCCTGTTTGCCCATCAGCAAGCTTTTGTCAGCCCGGATTCATTTAACCTAATGATTTCTGTTGAATTAGTCACCATGGTAGTGCTTGGCGGGATGGCCTCAACCTTCGGTGCGGCCTGTGGTGCAATTGCCCTGACCTTGCTTCATCAGGGGTTGGTTGTGTTCGAAGATTACGAAATGCTGATTCACGGCGCGTTACTCATGGCGGTCATGATTTTCATGCCACAAGGGTTGTTTGTGGGGCTAAGTCAGGGTGCACGGCGGGCGTGGACTCATTTTCGCGGTCGCTCCACGCAATGTGCCGAGTCGATCGGAAAATGACGGGAACGCTTCATCTCCTCACTGTTGAAGGTCTGGAACAAAGCTTTGGTGGCGTCATGGCGTTGGCGGGTATCAGTTTCCAAACCCCTGAAAACTTGATCTACGCCATCATCGGTCCCAACGGTGCCGGTAAAACGACGCTATTCAATATTCTGTGCGGCTTTTACCAACCCACCGCCGGCTCCCTGCGTTTCAACGGCCATGAACTGCGCGGATTGCCGCCACACCGCATCGCCGCCCTCGGTGTCGCTCGCACCTTCCAGAACTTGCAACTGTTCTTCAACATGACTGTGCTGGAAAACGTTATGGTCGGTGGCCATCTGCGCGCCAAAACCGGCCTGTTGGCTGCCGCTCTGCGCTTGTCCAGGGTGCGGCGAGAGGAGCAGCAATTGCGCCAATGGGCCGGAGAAGCACTGGAACTGTGTGAACTGGCCAACCGGGCGGAACAACCAGCAGGCGCCCTCCCCTACGGTTTAATGAAGCGGGTGGAAATTGCCCGCGCCCTAGCCGCCAAGCCTCGTCTGCTCCTGCTCGACGAACCGGCTGCCGGTCTTAACGACACTGAAACCATGGCCCTGCGAGATCTCATCCAGCGCATCCGCGCTGCTGGGGTCACGGTATTGCTGGTGGAACATCACATGCCCCTGGTGATGAGCGTTTCAGATCGGCTGTTGGTGCTGGACTATGGCAGTGTATTAGCGGAAGGAACGCCAACGGACATTCAGGCAGACCCCCGGGTGATCGCCGCCTATCTCGGTGGAGCGGTGCAATATGCAGTCTGACTTAACCCCCCTCTCCACTTCAGAGCGCAAGGGTAATGAAAATTTGCTTGAAATCAACGGGCTAATCAGCCACTACGGTCCGGTTCAAGTTCTTTACAACGTCAGTCTCAGCGTTTTTCCAGGTGAAATGGTCGCATTGGTAGGTGGTAACGGCGCGGGGAAAACAACCCTGCTGCATACCCTATCCGGCCTACACCGCCCCAGTGTCGGGTCCATACATTTCGACGGGCAGGACATGACCCATTGGCCCTCGCACCGCATCGTCGCCGCTGGCGTCTGCCAAGTACCCGAAGGTCGTCAGGTTTTCGCTCCACTCAGCGTTGAAGATAACCTCAAGCTGGGCGCTTACCGCCAACACCGCAATCACGGTTGGGTCAAGCAAGAGTTGGAACATGTCTACACTTTGTTTCCGATTCTCCAAGAGCGTCGCCGACAGTTGGCTGGCACTTTATCTGGAGGCCAGCAGCAAATGTTGGCGATTGGCCGCGCCCTGCTGGGCAAGCCGCGCCTGCTGCTGCTGGATGAACCTTCCATGGGGTTGGCGCCACTTCTGGTCGAGGAAATTTTCCGAGTCATCGTCGAACTGAATACACAGGGCGTTACTATCCTGCTGGTCGAACAAAACGCCCGTGCGGCCCTCGCTATCGCCAAGCGTGGCTATATTTTGGAAACGGGACAAATCGTCAAAACGGCTCCGGCGGTAGACCTGCTGGCCGATGACGATGTGCGTCGGGCCTATCTGGGTTACTAAACGTCAGGGGTAAAGGAAGGCATCAACCATGTATGTAGACCGGATTATGACCCGCGAGGTGTTACAAGTCGCTGAGGATGCTCGCATTCCACAAATGGCCGCGTTGATGCGTGACCACCGCGTCCGCCACCTGCCAGTGGTTCGCGATAGTCGGCTGGTGGGTTTAGTGACCTCCCACGATCTGGAGCGGGTTTCGCCCTCACCGATGACGACTTTTTCTGTCGGTGAAGCCAACTATTTGTTAGGCAAACTCACCGCCGCCAAGGTCATGCGCACCCAGGTCATTACCTGCGCCCCCAACACCCTGGTTGAGGAAGCCGCCCGCCTGCTGCGCCAGGAAAAGATCAGTTGCCTTCCAGTCGTTGACCGTAATGATCATTTAATGGGCATGCTGACGCACGAAGATTTGCTGGATTTTTTCCTCGACATTACCGGTTGCCTGATGGCAGATACCACGCGAATTGCCGTGCATCTACCGGATACCATGGGTCAGCTAGGTCGGTTATTAGCCGCCATCAATGAAGCAGGCGGTTACATTGCCACCGTCGTTTCACCCTTGCATCCCGACCAGAACGGCCTGCGTATCGCTGTCATCCGCTATCGCGCTCCCCATCCACACGCCATGAATCAGCAGTTGCGCGACCTCGGCTACGATCTGCTCACTGAAACCTTCCCTGACTAACCACGGAATCTTGACCATGATTTTGGACATCGACCAGGAAACCCTGCCCCGCGAGGAACTTCAGGCACTGCAACTGCGCCGACTGCGCTCCACAGTTGAGCGCTGCTACCAGACGGTCAAGTACTATCGCGAAGCCATGGACGAACTGGGCGTCAAGCCGCGCCACATCCAATCAGTGGCCGATGTGCGCTTATTGCCCTTCACCAAAAAGGAGAACCTGCGCGAAAACTACCCCTTCGGCATGTTCGCAGTGCCGACAGACCAGGTAGTGCGTATCCATGCGTCCAGCGGCACAACCGGCAAACCGACGGTCGTCGGCTACACCCGCCGCGATATCCGCACCTGGGCGCGAGTCATGGCGCGCAGTTTAGCCGCGGCCGGGTTGCGCCCCGGTGACCGTCTGCACAACGCCTACGGTTACGGACTGTTCACTGGCGGTTTGGGACTTCACTATGGCGCTGAGGAACTGGGGGTAATGGTAACGCCGATCTCTGGCGGTCAGACTCAGCGTCAAATTATGTTGATCCGCGATTTTGCACCGACCGGATTATCCTGCACCCCGTCTTATGCGCTGAACATCGCCGAGACGGCGGAAGAAATGAATGTTGATTTACGCAAACTCTCGCTGAAAGTCGGCATTTTCGGTGCAGAACCCTGGACGGAGGAAATGCGCTATGAACTGGAATCGCGGCTAGGCATCGATGCCATCGACATTTACGGCCTGTCTGAAGTCATCGGTCCCGGCGTCGGCATCGAGTGCATCGAAGCCAAGAACGGCCTGCATGTCTTCGAAGACCATTTCCTGATTGAAGCGGTGGATGTGAACACGGGTGAGCCGATTCCTTATGGCGAGTCCGGCGAAATTGTCATCACTTCGCTGACCAAGGAAGCTTTTCCAGTCATTCGCTATCGCACCCGCGATGTATCCATTCTCAACCCGGCGCCCTGTCGTTGTGGCCGCACTCATGTTCGGATGAAACGGGTCACCGGACGTACTGACGACATGCTCATCATTCGCGGCGTCAACGTTTTTCCTTCGCAGGTGGAAGCAGTCCTGATGCAAACGGAAACGTTGTCGCCGTTTTACCAACTGGAAGTGTCCCGTGAAGGCAACCTGGACTTGTTGACCGTCAACGTTGAAGGTAGCCCGCCACTGGTCGCCCAGGGCCAGGAAGCGATGGACCGAGTGGGTCACAAAGCGCAGAAGGATATCAAGGATTTCATCGGCGTCACTGCCAAGGTCATCGTCAAGAAAACCGGTGACCTGCCCCGCTCCGAAGGCAAAGCCGTGCGGGTCATCGATCACCGCAAACAACCGAAGTAATGTGACCTGCCCCGCTCCGAAGGCAAAGCCGTGCGGGTCATCGATCACCGCAAACAACCGAAGTAATGCAAGTCAACAGGGGGCAGGGAAAGACCCTTTCGCTATTTCCTGGCCTCCTGATTTTTTCTCCCCCCGCGCTGTCCAACCTCTCATCCCGCTAGCAAGAGGCGTGCAGCCATGGCAAGACCCAGAAAGCCCGGCCCGGACGTTACGTCAGATCCTCCCGACCAGACAGTACCCGTACCTTCTACCATTGCCCCCGCTGTCGATTCGCCTAACCTGGGCCTCCCGCCGCCAGCGCGGGCCCATCAGCGTCGCGCCAGCGATCAATCGACGACCTACCGCGCTTATCACATCGAACGGTCGCTGCTCGGATCGCACATTCCTGAAACCATCGACCGTATGGTCAACGCCAACGTGGCGCGCGGCACCGCCGGCATCTCTCCATCCGTACTGGCCATGGCGTATCTGGATTGGTTGATGCATCTCGGTCTCGCCCCCGGAAAACAAGCGTTACTCAACGAAAAAGCCGTCCGTAAAATGGTGCGACTGGCTTTATACGCCTTCAAATCCAGCCACAATCCCAATACCCCGCCCTGTATTGAACCTCTCCCCCAGGATCACCGTTTCGCTGGCGAAAGCTGGCGACAATGGCCCTATAACCTGATCTATCAGTCTTTCCTGCTCACTCAGCAGTGGTGGTACAACGCGACAACCCGCACTCGTGGTGTCGATAAACGCAATGACGCGATTGTTTCCTTTGTCACCCGGCAGATTCTCGACATGTACTCACCGTCGAACTCACCGCTCACCAACCCGGAAATCCTCAAGGCGACCCTGGAAGAAGGCGGCCAGAACCTAGTCCGTGGCTGGACCAATTTTATGGCGGATATGGAGAAAATGATTGCCGGGAAACGGTTGGTCGATCACGATGAACAGTTCGTCGTTGGCCGGGATGTTGCCGTGACTCCAGGAAAGGTTATCTTTCGCAACCCGTTAATTGAATTGATTCAGTATCAACCCGCCACGCCAAAGGTTTACGCGGAACCGATCCTGATGGTCCCGGCGTGGATTATGAAGTACTACATTCTGGACCTGTCGCCGCACAATTCCATGGTTCGCTACTTAGTGGAACAGGGACATACGGTCTTTATGATCTCCTGGATCAATCCGACCGCCGCTGACCGCGATCTGGGCATGGACGATTATCGGCAATATGGCGTAATGGCTGCCTTGGATGCGATCTCGGCGATCCTGCCCGGACGTAAAGTTCACAGCGTGGGTTACTGCCTGGGCGGCACCCTGCTCACTCTGACCGCTGCCGCCATGGCTCGTGATAGCGATCATCGTTTGAAAACCGTCACCCTGTTCGCCGCACAAACCGACTTTTCCGAAGCGGGCGAACTGCTGCTGTTTATCAACGAAAGCCAGGTGGCGTTTCTGGAAGATATGATGTGGGATCAGGGCTACTTGGACGCCGGGCAGATGGTGGGTGCTTTCCAGTTGCTGCGCTCTAACGACCTGATCTGGTCACGCATAGTTCATGAC
>JBAQIQ010000235.1:0-4413 GCA_049288935.1 Candidatus Competibacteraceae bacterium | reverse complement strand
GTGGATAAAATCATGCCGCTGGAGGCCATCCCCGCCCAGATCATGCGCTATGTGGAGGAACACGCCCAGTGAGTGGAGCGCTAACCGTTGCCGATGAGGAGCTGTTGCAGACCGTCGCCGAAGTTTTGCTGGCTCTTCAGGAGGTATTGACCCTGAAGGATGGCAAGGTACATCACGACATCCATCGAGGCAAAACGCTGATCAGCGACGCCGTGGTCAAGTTGGGTGAAAGCTTCAATAGCCTGAATACGCAAACCCGCGCCCAACAACAGGTGGTGGCCGCGCTGATCGAAGAGGTTTCCGACGGCCATGCTGCAACGCACGCCAACCGGGCTAGCGTCCGGGAAATTGCCGATGGCATGTCGACTATCCTGGAAAGTTTTATTGACATGCTCAGCCAGGTCAGTGCGCAAAGCAGTGGTGTTATCGCCAAGATGGAGGCGATGACCGAGGTGGTAAACCAGACGTTTTCGCTGCTCAGCAATGTCGAAATGATCACCAAGCAAACCAATTTGCTCTCGCTGAACGCCTTTATCGAAGCGGCCCGATCCGGTGAGGCGGGGCGGGGATTTCAGGTAGTGGCGACGGAAATGCGCAATTTGTCGCAAAGCTCGGCGAAGCTGAATGAGCAGATCCGCGTCCAGGTCGAAAAATCCAAAAAAATTGTCCATGAAGCCCGCGATGTCGTCCATCAGATGGCGGCGCGTGACCTGGATTCGCTGACGGAAGCCAAGGACAGCTCAGACGTGCTGTTCGCCAAGCTGGCGGTGATGAATGAGCATATTTCCAAAAATCTCAGCCAGGTCTCGGCGATCTCCCAGGGTATCGACCGCAGTGTGGGACTGGCGGTGCAGTCGCTACAGTTCGAGGATATCGTGGGCCAGTTGTTGGCCGCTGCGGAACGGGAGCTGGGTGAGCAGGACAGGGCATTGGCGGATTTGCGTGATCGCCTGCACGCTTTTACTGAAACGGTGCAAAAAGGAGGGAATGGCCGGGCAGCGCTACTCAAGCTCAATGATCATCTGCAAGGCGTCCGACAATCCGCCGTTTTCCAGAAGAATCAGTCGGTGTTACAACAGACCATGGATGAGGGCGATGTCGAGTTGTTCTGAGCCGTGAGCAGTCTGGCGGCAGTGGTGAATCTTTATGCTGTGCCTGGCGCCTACCCACGTTAAACTAGCGGCTGACTTTCCGACTGGACGAGGAAACTATGCAGGGCTTCGGGCCGAGGGCGCTCACTCCACGCGATGGCCGGGATTGGCTGATGCAGGCTTGGCAGTTGATGTGGCGGCGACCGGGCCCGTTCATCGCGATAGCGCTGTTCGCCCCGTCGGGCAGTGCGTTGTTGCTGGTTTTGCCAGTCTGGGAGTGGTGGTTGCCGCTCATGGGCGGTTGGGTCACATTGATCGCCACCGTCTTCTGCTATGGTCTGCCGCTCAGTCTGACGGTTGCGCTGGCGTGCGGCGTTGCCCGCGCCGCCAACCGTCCGCGAACTTCAGCGTTCAAGCAACTGTTCAACCGAACAGCTCTCAGGGCGCTGGCCCGGACCAGCCTGTTTCTGTTCAGTTTGCTGCTGCAGGGCTATCTGTTGATTTACTGGGTGCAGGACCAATTAATGCCGATCGATCTGACCGCCATGGGTGACAACGCGCCCCCCTTGCCGATGACGACCTTTGGCGTTGCGGATACCTTACTGGGGACGCAACTAAGCGTACTGGGCAGCGTACTGCTGGTTTTGCAGGCGCTCCTGGCGGTTTTCATTATTCCCCTGCAACTGTTCCGCGAGTGGCCGCTAGCAACTTGCTGGCGGCGCAGCGTGCTGGCAATGCAACTCAATCCCTGGCTGTTTCTGATGATGGGCTTGAGCGGCCTGGCGTTGTTGATGCTCCCGTTCCTTGATTTGTTTTCTGTCCTGTCCCAGGTGCTGGCGTTGCCGTTGCCGGTCTATCTGGGCATCCTCCTGTATGTGGCCTGGAATGATGTCTTTCAGGGGGGTGAAGAAGAGGAGGATATCCCAGCCATTGACGAGCAATGGCGAGCCAGTGTCAGTGGCGGGCCAGTGTCGCGTCAATCCGGCGCAGGGCCAGGTTCAGATCTTCCCCCAGCGGAATTGCCCCCGCCGCGCTGATGGCGTCGGCGTAGTGGTCGGCAATTCGCCCGCCGATGAAGACCGGAATCGCGATCACCTGACACAACTGCGCAAGTGCTTCAGTGATGAGAGTGGGCTTGATGTCCGCTGACCCGGCCAGGACAATGGCCTGGATAGCTGCTTGCCCGACAACGAAAGGCAGCTCGGTTAGCGGGGTGTTCGAACCCAGCAGGACGATGGAATAATCCCGATCCAGCGCCGTCAGCGCAAACAGCAGCAAGCCAATTTCATGCTGCTCCCCCGGCAGGCAGGCCGCCAGTAACCTCGGTCCGTGTGGAGTGCGGTTGAGGTGATGAAAACGGGCGCCCAGCTTGTTGCGCAGAAATACACTGAAGAAATGCTCCTCGGCGATGCGGCCCGTTCCCTGAATCCAACGCTCGCCCAGCTCCTGCAGCAACGGCACGATCAGTCGGCGGGTCACAATATCCACCGGGTAGAGTGACAGTATCTCGGTGTAAAGATCATTTAAAGCCCCTTCATCGAAAACAGCGATAGCTTGCAACAGCCGGCGCTGGTGGTGCCCCCATAGATCAGTGTCGGGTTCATGACTGGCGGTAGGGTCGGGACCGAGCACGTCGGTGTCCAGCACATACCGCACTTGGCCGATGGACATGCCGTTGGCGAGGAGCGCTACTACCTGTTGAATCAATGCGACGTCGGCCATAGTGTAGAGACGGTGACCCTTGGGAGTGCGCACTGGTTTGATCAGGTCGTAGCGGCGCTCCCAGGCGCGCAAGGTCACTGAATTGACGCCGGTCAGGCTGGAAACGGTGCGGATGGGGACCAGACCTTGTTCAGGTAGGCGTTGAGGGAAATGGGCCTTCATGGAATGAGCAGTCTCCAAAAGTCTGTAGTGCGGTCAGGACGCATTAATTTATTATACATTAAATAGACAATAGAACTTTGAACAAATAAATATCATCTTATATATTATACAAATAATATACAAACCATCAATCAGCACTCCATCCAGGTTTTACAGTTCCTGAGACGGCATGGCTTTTCGCGGGTCGTCTGCACCGTGAGCAATTCTCTCGTATCCAGAATGCCAAAAAAAACCAGGAGGAACAAAAAATGTGGCGAAGGCAATGGTTGGGCGGACTCGCTGGGGTTGCCGTGTTGGCATGGCTAATGGGCTGTTCGAGTGGGCGGCCGCCTTCAAACCTGGGGGTGACCGCAGGCCGGCTGGCCTCATGTCCCGGTTCGCCGAATTGCGTTTCATCCGAGGCGGCGGTGGCCGAGCAGCGGGTGGAGCCGCTACGTTACGACGGTGACGCCGCCCAGGCGCACGCGCGGCTGCTGGACGTGCTAAACGGCATGGAACGGGTGCGCATCGTTCAGTCCACCGACGACTACCTGCATGCCGAATTCCGGTCGGCGGTCTTCGGCTTCGTGGACGACGTGGAATTTTATTTCAGCCCACCGGGGACCCTCCAGGTGCGTTCGGCCTCGCGAACCGGGTATTCCGATTTCGGCGTCAACCGCCAGCGGGTGGAAACCCTGCGCGCCCGGTTTTCCCCGGCGGCGAATTCTTCGGGGACGACCGCAAGGTTATCCGGTTGCGCCACCATGCAGATGGGATCGACGGACGCCAAAACGGTGGCGACAGGTTCCGCCGGTGGCGAGGTGGCGGAGAACGCCAACCCCAGCTCGAGCGATGCGCCACTTCCCTCGGTACCTTGGCGGTCATAGAGGATACTTCGGCGCCTTGGTATGGAATCCTGACGGGGCAAATGCAGTTGGGATCCACCACGCCCGTATTAAAGCTGCTCGTCCAGCAATCGAACTGTTTTGTAGTGGTGGACCGTGGCAAAGCCATGGGCGGCATGATGAACGAGCGCGCGCTTCAGGCTTCTGGGGAGTTGCGCAAAGGCTCCCGGTTCGGAAAGGGCCAAATGGTGGCGGCTCGACTACTTGCTGAGCCCTTCCATCACCTTCAGCAACCAGAATGCCGGTGGTGCGGGAGCCATGGTCGGCGGGATGTTCGGGATCGTTGGAGCACTGATTGCCAGTGGTCTCTCGGTTAAAGAGGCCAGCGCCCTGCTGACCCTGGTGGAAAATCGCTCCGGGGTTCAGGTAGCGGCGGCGGAAGGTAGCGCTCGCAATGTGGATTTTAACTTGCTCGGCGGCGCGGTGGGAGGCGGACTCGGTGGATTGGGCGGCGGCTATTCATGATTTTTAAAAATTTAATCGGGTATACTGAGGAGGCGCTTCACCCCCGCCAAGGAGTCCGATTATGCCGCGACGCCAGTTGGTGTTAAGTG
>JBAQIQ010000234.1:0-4113 GCA_049288935.1 Candidatus Competibacteraceae bacterium | reverse complement strand
TATCATCAGTGTTCTGGACGAACGGGGCTGGTCCACACGCAAGGCTGAGGAGATGACCGGGATCAACCATTCTGAGTTCTCCCGCATTCGCCGACCCCGGCTCCAACGTTTCACCATTGACCGGCTGATCACGGTTTTAAACCGGCTTAGCCAGCGGGTTGATGTGGAAATCAGAGTCAGGCCCGCCGGAGATCGGGCTCTGATTTTGGGAGCGGAATAACTGGGGGTCTGCTCGGGATACGTGTAAATCAATACTTCGGACAGTTCTGGCAATCACAATCAACAGGTTAGCCTCCATAGGAAGCATTAAATCACACTCAGGGGTTGACCGGAGTTTGAAAAAAATAACTTGCTGATTTTGCTTGATCTATTGCCGATGCTCGAAGCGCTGATTTTGCAAGAAGTTTCATACTTCATCCGCCACGAGGCTGAAAACCAAAACTGTCCGAACCATTGGTAAATTTTTATCACTTCTTACTGGTTGAAGGGATGGTGTCCGAAAAAGGGTTTGCGGCTATTCTTTTCAACTATTTGTTTTTAAAAATTATTATACAAGTAAGCGTGTCCAATAAGGTTTACCTTTCAGGACACTAATACCGTTAAAAAATGGGCTTTCGCCTTTCACATTTGAAGTTCTACATCTCACCAGAAGGCGGGGTTTGAAGTCCAATGGGACGAAAACGTACGCTAAGGGTTTAGGATATTGATTCTTTAAGTATTTTATAAACGGTTGAGCGACCTATCTGGAGTCGTTTAGCAATATCCGTAGCACCCACACCTTGGGCTGTCATCATCAATACGTTATCGCGATCGATGGTGCGTTTACGGCCAAATTTTACCCCTTTGGCCTTGGCCTCCAGACGCCCCTCATTGGTTCGTTCAAGGATACGTTGACGTTCAGCTTGGGCCACAGCGGACAAGATCGTCACGACCATTTTCCCCATCGTGCCTTCGGTACTCATGCCATCATCTAAAAAACGAAGGGCCACTCCGAGGTTATCGAAGTCCTTGATCAACTGAATCATGTCGGCGGTATCTCGACCGAGGCGATCCAGTTGGGTCACGAGAATCACATCGCCTTGTTCAACTTTTACCTGTAACAATTGCAATCCCTTGCGCTCGATATGGCTACCGGAGACCTTATCGGTAAAAATCCGGTGTTGATCGACTCCAGCGGCCTTAAGGGCCTTGATTTGCAGATCTAGCGATTGTTGGTGAGTCGATACTCTGGCGTAACCGAAGAGTCTCATCGCCTGAAAATGTCTCCTAAATCGATTCATAGACAGTACTGTCTACGAATATCTAAAAAACGATTTAATAGACACCTTATCCAAGCCCAATTACGATGTCTACTAAGTTATAAATTATTAGACAGTGCAATCGCTTACTATTTTTGTAGCCTGGTGGTTTAGGGGATCAAGTGCCCGTCGATTTTCTAACCTCGGAACAGAAAGCCCGCTATGGGCAGTTCTCGGGGGAGCCGAATGAAGTGCAGTTGGCGCGCTATTTTCATTTGGATGAGGCAGACCTCGCGTTCATCGATAACCGCCGTGGCGATCAAAACCGCTTCGGTGTGGCTTTGCAGCTCGGGTGTATTCGATTCCTCGGGACTTTGGGGTCTGACCTGTCGCGGGTGCCGGTGAATACCCAATGGTTTGTCGCTCGACAGCTCGGTATCACCGACATAACGATCTTGTCGAGGTACGCACAGAGGGAGACCACCCGAAGGGAACACCAGACGCTGATCCGTCACCAGTACGCCTATCGGGAATGGACCTGGCCCTGGTCTTTTCGGCTGAGCCGGTTGCTCTACACTCGCAGTTGGATCAGCAACGAACGCCCCAGTTTGCTCTTTGACTGGGCGACCGGCTGGTTGATCCAGCACAAGATCCTTTTGCCGGGTGCTTCAACGTTGACTCACCTGATTTCCGAGGTGCGCGAACGGGCCACAAACCGTCTTTGGCTCCGGTTGTCAGCCTTGCCGACACCCGAGCAGATCACCCGATTGGAGACCCTGCTTCAGGTTCCCGAGGGTTCGCGAACCTCTCACTTTGACCGTTACCGCAAGGGGCCAACGACCATCAGCGGTCCGGCTTTCAATCAAGCCGTGGATCGTTATCTGGAACTGAAGTCCTTCGGTATGCAGCGCCTGAAATGGACCGGCATCCCCCCGGTGCGCTTTAAAAGCCTCGCCCGCCACGCCGGGATCATCTCGATGCACAAGATTGCCCGCATGCCCGTCATCAAGCGCACCGCGATCCTGGTGGCTTTCGCCAAGGCCTATGAAACCATCGCTCTCGATGAGGCGCTGGACGTGCTGGATTTACTGATCACCGCTATCGCGGGATAAGCGAAGAAGTGCGGCCAGAAAAAGCGGCTACGGACCCTGAAGGATTTGGATCAATCGGCGCTCGCGCTGGCCGAGGTCTGCACCCTGGTACTGAATGAGGGGATGCAGGACGAGTTACTCCGATCCGCCGTTTTTGCCAAGATACCCCGCGCCAAGTTGGCGGAATCCATTGCCACTGTTCATGAACTGGCGCGGCCTCATGATGATCATTACCCCGATGAACGGGTAGAACAGTACAGCAGGGTCAGGCGTTTTCTGCCAAAACTGCTCAGCCACATCGAATTCAAAGCCGCACCCGCCGGTGCCGTGACCCTACAGGTTTTCCAGTACTTGGCCGGTGTTCTGGAATCACGCAAACCCCTCTTGGAGAAGGCTCCGCTAGAGATTGTTTCGCATCCCTGGAAACGCTTGGTGTTCGATAAAGAGGGACGAGTCACCAAACGCGGTTACACCCTTTGCTTTCTCGACAAACTGCAAGACAGCCTGCGCCGCCGGGATATTTATGTCGAAAACAGCGATCGCTGGGGAGATCCGCGCATCAAGCTGCTGCAAGGCCAGGAGTGGCAAGCCCACCGAATTTTGGTCTGTCGGTCACTCGGCCACCCGCTGAATCCCCAGGAGGCGATCCATGGCCTGGTGCGCCAACTCGATGAGACCTACCAACAGGTCGCGGCTCACTTCAACGACAACCCATCGGTTCAACTCGATCTGTCCGGCAAGCGGCCCACGTTGACGATCACGCATTTTGACAAGCTGGATGAACCGCCCAGTTTGACCCAACTCTCGCAGCAGGTCGAAACCTTACTGCCTCGCGTTGATCTGGCCGAACTGCTCTTGGAGATCCAGGCGCATACCGGCTTCGCCGATGAGTTTACCCATGTCAGTGAAGCCCATGCCCGCGCTGAGGATCTGACCATCAGCGTCTGCGCGGTCTTACTGGGGGAGGCCTGCAATATCGGATGGGAACCCCTGATCAAACCTCAGGTACCCGCCTTGACCCGGCACCGTTTGAGCTGGGTCAAACAAAATTACTTGCGGGCCGAGACGCTGGTTAAGGCCAACGCCAAACTGGTGGACGCCCAGTCCACATTACCCCTGGCGAGAACCTGGGGGGGCGGCGACGTGGCGTCTGCTGATGGCATGCGGTTTGTAACCCCCATCCGTACCCTCAATGCCGGCCCCAATCGGAAGTACTTTGGCTCCAGTCGGGGCATTACTTGGTACAACTTTATTTCCGACCAATTCTCGGGCTTTCATGGCGTGGTGGTTCCAGGGACACTCCGCGACTCCATCTTTGTACTGGAAGGACTGCTGGAGCAGCAAACCGGCTTAAATCCAGTGGAAATCATGACCGATACCGCCGGAGCCAGCGATATGGTATTCGGCTTGTTCTGGCTGCTCGGATACCAATTTTCGCCACGACTGGGTACATCGCAACAAAGGTACGTGAGGCGACATAGAGAGATCCAACGTGATCGCTGATGCGCAGGATGGTCTGTCGGCTTGTGCTGAATTGACGAGCAGTAGCTAAGAGGGTCTTTCCGTGCTCGATTTGCTTCAGGGTCTTTCCTTGAGCGAAGGATGTCCTAAAAGGAGCGTTTTTGGATAGGCGGCAAATACCTGTTCAAAAATTAGCTTAACGTGAGTTCTGGCTATTATTCCTCACAAGTTAATAGCTTGAGTTCATTTTTGGATAGATTCAGCGAGGGTTTGCAGGACTGGTGCGTGTAGGCCACTAATGCAGCTAGGACATTGACCATGGC
>JBAQIQ010000233.1:0-6478 GCA_049288935.1 Candidatus Competibacteraceae bacterium | reverse complement strand
CACATAGACGGTGGAGGTGGTGGCCCCGGCCGCCGACGCGGCAAGCGCGATCCAGATCGCACCGCCCGGCACCTGCGAGGCGGTGAATCCGGTGACCGTCTGTGGCGTGCCGTTGCTTTGCGGCACCTGCGCCCCGAGATCGACCTGCTGCCAGCCCGACATGCTGTCGGGCGACCGCAGCGTGGCAAGGAACTTTCCTGCGGAGTCCAGCGACAGCAGGATCGGGGCGGACATGTCGTCGAGCGCCAGCGCCATCTGGTTCTGCGCGGCCATCGCCTTGCCGGCGACATGGTTCTTCATCAACTGCGATTTCAGTTCGATCTTATAGGTCATGACAGTTCCTCGCGGGCCGGGGTGCAAAACGGGGGGTGGCAGAATGGGTCGCCGGTCAGGCCTTGAACGACATGCCGACCGTCAGATCGCCCGCATCGGTGAACAGCGGATTCTTCATGTAAAGCTGGGCGCCGCCCGGAAACACGAAGGGCGCGAGGTTCAGCGAGGTTTCCAGCGCCGTCTTCATGTCGGGCGGCAACGCATCTGGAATACAGGCGGCAATGCCCTTGGCCAGCACCGAGTCGAAGGTGTCCTGAACCGAAACCCAGAACGACCAGCTTCCGGTCGTGCCGGTGATCAGCCAGAAGTAGTCGGTGTCGGAGACTTCGTTCGGCGGCTCTTGCGGGTAGGACTCGGTGACGCTGACCTGCAAGGCGCCGTCCGACACGCCGAGGAGCGTGATGGTGTAGGTGACCGGCACGGTGAAGGTCAGGCCGCACTCCGAGGTGACCGCGTGGCCTTCGATGCCGTACCAGTGGGTGACCGCGATGGTGAAGACAGAGGTGCGCAGGATGGTGATGGTGTTCGTGGCCGGATTGATCGTCAGATTGACCGAGAAGTCGAAGGAATACTGCGCATCGTCGTTGCTGAAGGTGTTGGTCAAGTGGCTCTTGCCGGTGATGCCTTTGACCGAGAAGGTACCGCCGTTCGCTGTCGGGGTGAAGGCACCGACCGCCGCCGTGGTGTCGATATCGAGGCTGCCGTCGACATCGTTCACGGTGACATAACGGCAGGCGATCGGGCCGAGCTTTTTGAGCAGGAACGACTGGAACAGCCCGGAACGGATCGCCATCGCCCCGAAGATGCCGTTGGTGTCGTCGCCCGGCTGGACGAAATTGCCCCACCACGGTTTCAGGTTCGACGGAAACTGCGGATTTGCCCCGGTCATCATCAGGTAATTGAGGCAGTTCATCGTCGGATCGGGCTTCTGGCCGGTGTCTGGCTGATAGGCATTCGTCACCAGCATCAGGTCGGTGGGCGGAAAGCTTGCCGTCGGGTCGGTCAGGCTGCCGGGGTTCTGCACCTTCACCGCATAGCCGAGCGTGGTTCCGCCGGCGCTTGCGACCTGTGTCAGGTAGAGGCGCATGTAGGTCGGAAACATCGCGATGGCCGAAGCCGGAAACTTCGGTGGATAGACGGTCGCGACCGGGTCCGGCGACGAGATCGCGGCGTCATCGATGTCCATGAAAAATTGCCGGATCGTGAAGGCCCCGGCACCGAGGTTCGACATGCGGGCCTTGATCGCGGCCTTCACATCGGCGGGAATGCTGCTGTTGGCATCCAGATCGGCATAGCTCAGGTCCACTAGCACGGCGAAGGTCAACCCGGTGATGTCGGCGGTTTCCTTCACCGGAACGCCTGTCCCCAGATCGTAGTAGTCCATCGTTCCCGAGGCGAAATGCACCAGGAAGCGGACCTTCTGCACCGATCCGGCGACGTCGAACCGCGTGCTCAGGCTGTCGACGGTTCCGTTGATCCAGGCGTTGGTCCCGACGCTCAGGCTGATCTTGCTCAGCGATCCGCCTGTCGTCGTCGTGCCGTTCTGCAGCAGAAGCTGAAGGTTGTAGTTGATGTAATATTCCGGCATCGACAGGATCATATCCACACCCTGCATGTCGATGGTCAATGCGGTCATCTGGTCAATTCTCCTGTAAGGAAATAAGAAGGAAAGGATAGGAAATCCAACCGCCTACGCCGAAGTATCGTAACTTCTCAATAACTCACGGCACGGCCTCTGCCGCCACCCGTTCTCGAACGATCTCTGGCAAAGGGGGGATCGCACCGACCTGCCCGATCCGGTCGTTCAGGTAGTCCCAGAACGAGATCCCGAGTTTCCGGCAGGTCTTTTTCAGGCTGGCAAAGGTGTCGCGGCAGCGTCGCCCCAAATCACTGCGCGTTCCGCCGCTGATCTTGCGCCATTTCACAAACCCCCGGATGTCGTTTTCGCTGCCGTTGGTATGCGGCGGGACGTCGGGGCGCAAGAGCACCCGGAGCAACTCGGACTGATGGGTATACAGACGCTTGAGCGTGTTATTGAGGGTCGCAAAGGAGGTCTTCTGAGCGAAGAGGGCCTCGAAGCGCGCGCGCAGGGCGTCCATCGCGGCGGGATCGGGGTCACGCCGGTACGCCTTGAGGTCGGCGTAGAGCGTCCAGAGTTCGTCGCGCACCCGTTCCTGGTCCTGGCGATGGCGCTCGTTGAGCGGGATGAGTTGGTGAAGCAGGCGTTCGGCATGCACCCAACACAAGGCATGCGGCAGAATGGCGAACTGCCCGGCGCCGTCACTCACGATCATCAAGTCGTGCGAGAGCCCTTTCGCGAACAGCCCGCCCACCAAGGCCCCTTCGGTGGCGATGCGGCGATGCCGTTCGGTGACCAGGCCCCAGTCGTCGAGCCGTTGCTCCCAGGCCGCGGTGGTGACCACCTCCACCGTGGGATGCGCCATCAGGTTTTGGCAGAGCGCCTGGGGTAACCCCCGCTCGCGCCAATACGCCAACGCCTCGTCATCGAGGCGATAGACCGGGGTGCCCGCTTGCAGAAGTTGCAGAAAATTGATCCGGCTCTTGCGCTCGGTGCTGGAGAACCAGGCAAAGAAATCATTGCCCATCTGCGTGACGTAGCCGTTGCGGCCTTGATGGCGGGCCCCCGAGTCATCGACCGCGATGAAGGAACTGACCGCCAGACCCATTTCCAGCAGCCGATCCTTTTCGCCAAAGAACGGCTCGCGGTGACCGCTCAGCAGGGCATCGATCTGCCCCGCGGAGATGTCGATGCCCCATTCCAGCAGTTGTTCGCGCAACAGCGGCTGGGTGATATGACACTGACGGTGCTGATAGAGCACGTAAGCCCGTAACCCCGGACCAAAATGCCCGTCTTGCAGCGTTGGCGGCAACTCGCCGTATCGATACTCGCCGTCGGGGGTCCGCCAAACTTCCAGCCGATAGCGGGTATTGTGCGGCTCGATCTTCAGATCCTGCACCACAAAATCCCGATACCCTTTAAAACGGGCGCCCGCCGACACGTCGCTGGGTGGAATCGGACACTCCGCGTGGATGATCAAGGCCTGGGTCTTGTGCCGCTTCGCCGAACCCGGCCGTTTGCCCGTCGATTCCCCGTCACCGTCACGGCCGCCCCTCGCGTCGGGATCGGTTTGCTTCTCCATCCCGCTCGGCTTGAACGTCAGCTTCGGCTTCTCGCCCTTGAGCACCGCGATCTCATCGCGCAACTGCTGAATCGTCTCTGCTTGACGATGGATCGTCTCGGCCATCGCTTCGATCAACGCCAACAACTGCTCGACCAGCGGGGTCCGTTCCGCGTCGGGGATATCGGGGAGTTGGATCGGGGGAGTGGGCATGCCGGAGGATGATTCCAGGGTGAGGATGGGAGACTCTATCAGGTATTCTAGCTGAATATCGTCAGCCAAGGCTGCCATGCAGGGCAATCGCGCTATGTGGTCGCTAGGGTTGATGTGCCCAAGAGGAGGCGCAAGCGATAGTCATCGTTGAGGGCGGCACGGAGTTTGCGGCGACGGATGCTATCGCGTGGAGGGCCATTATGGCGCAGCATGTTCAGGGCGACGCGGCGGATCAGGGCCAGGTTCTCCGCCGAATGGTCTTGGCGAGTCCGACAGGCATCTTCGCCAAATTGCACATCCAAGACCCAGTGTTGTTGGTTTTCAATGCCCCAGTGACCCCGCACGGTGGCCGCGAACCGACCCTGATCTACGAACGAGCATAAAAAATAACGACATTCGGTACTCGTTTGATCGCCGATGATCCGCGTGGACTCCACTCGCCCGACGGCTTGGAGTCCGGCCCAGTCTGGTTTGGCGTCGAGCCAGTCGATCGAAGGACTGATGGCCTAGCGACGAATTTCAATGCGGCCGTGATCTTTCTCGACCGTTTCCTGGACCGGCAGCCGCCCGTGCGCGACTTCGGCATCCAACCAGAGCTGAACGTCCTCGCACAAGGTCGGATGGTTGTCCTTGAGCGCTAACACATAGTCAGCCCCACCCGCAACGATCGTGTGCGCGATGATCTTCTGGCAGCCCATCGCATCGGCAGACACCACCGCCCCTTGCAGGTCAAGCATCGCTAGCAGGTTCGGAATGGCGGTAATCTCATTGGATTTCTCGGTCACCGCCTGCTGCGCCAACACCCAACGGGCCTGCCCGGCAAACGCACTGACCCGATGGATCGCCGGATTTTCGCCGTCTCGACTGCCGCGCACGGTCTTGCCATCCACACCGACCTGTTCGCCCGCTAAATTCGGTAACGCCGCCGTGGCCCAGGCGATGAAGGCCGCCCGGAACGCCATCGGATCGATCCGCCCCAGCACGTCGCTCAAGGTGTCGTGCGAGGGAATCCCGTTAGGCAGGTCCAGAAAGCCCCGCAACCACACTTCTTTTTCTTCCGCAAACGCTTCCATACCCACCCAATCCTCTACTCCGCTGAGCACGGCGCACAGCACAATCATCAGAATATCCTGCAGAGGGTGAAGCTTGTTCCGGGTCTCGCGGCGGGGATCAGCCAGATCGGCAAAATACGGGCGCGGGTCGAGCAGTTGGGGTAGCATCAGTTCTCTCCACCAAAGCAACCCCGTCCCGTTACCTTGGCGATCAGTCTCCTGTCAACCCTTCACATAGCGCGATTGCCCTGGGCTGCCATGCTCACCACCCCTCACCACCCATCAGTTTGAGCTAACCTTGATGCGCTGAGTGAACGAGGATACGAGGTAAGGTGAATGGCAACGGTGCGGCGGCTGGCGGAGGAAGTGGCGCGGGGGCTGAGAACCGCATTGCCGAAATTGCGCAAGACGGTAGTAGGGGTCTGCTCACGAAGATGTCGTGGTTACAACCAAAACTTGGTTAACTTTTGAGGTGATTCAGCCCCTGTGGCGTTCCCGTGGCCCCCGTGCGCAGTCTCTAGGCAGCGGGTGCCGGCCCTGTTCTCCCGATTGATCGCTCCTGAGCCGCAGGCGCATTCTGCCCAGAGCGCACAGGCGCGATGAGGAGAGGCGTATGCAAGCCAAGGCCACGAAACCCGGTCGGACGCGCGCCGCGCACCCGACACCCACGCTAGATTGTGTTGAGGAGCGAATCTCATGTTGGAACGCCAAGCAACGAGTGTGGCTAGAGCGCTGACCGGACGACTCGACAGCGTGGACACCTACAACCCGGCATCCTACCGGGGCGGGATTCTGCGGCTGCACTATGCCCGCGCTACGGAACTGGATCTCGTGGCCGTCCGGGGCGAGGTGGGGTAGAACGAGCAGTCGTGTCATCAGCCGCCATTTGAAATAGGTCTCTATTTGCATTGGGTATCGGAAAACATCTATTTTCCGACAGGGGTAGCCATCTGACGTTAATGTGGCCCACAACCTGCGAAAAACTGTGCGGAAAACCCTGTCGGAAAGGCAAATACACGGAAACTGTGCAGGTATAGGTTTTCCGGTTGCTCAGTGGCGGCTCATGACACGACTGCTCGTTCTACCCCCGGTCGGCGTTCACGCGCGCGGCCTTGGCGCGACTCGCGGTGCAGGCCCGGGAACAGCAACACCGGGCCGGTTATCTCCGGCAACCGGTGACGCTGGACGAATTCGACGCTTGGGAAGACGAGCAGGTCTGGGGGGACTGATGCGACGCGGTGAGATTCGTTGGTACACGTTCAAAATCCCCGACAAGAAGCGGCCCGTGCTGATCCTGACGCGCGACTCGATTTTAGACGTGCTAGGCGACGTCACGGTCGCCCCCCTCACCTCAACGATCCGCCAGATTCCGAGCGAAGTGGTCCTCACCCCGGACGATGGCGTACCCCAGTGGTGCGCCGTCAATCTGGATCATGTGCAAACCGTGGCCAAAGCCAAGGTCGGACCGTTCATCACGGCCCTGAGCGATGTCCAAATGGATCGAGTTCAATCCGCGCTCTTGTTTGCGTTGGGGTTTGAGCGGTGACCCTTTTTATTGAGGCCCGCGGATGGGAGCGCGCGGTTCCTTCGGGCGCCGTTGCCGGTAGGCTTTCTGCTGACAGGCGCGGGAACAATAGCGTTGGGTGCGGCGTTGCGCCGTGAGAGGCTGACCGCACTGGGTACAAGTCGCCGAGAGTGGCTGAGCTTCAGCAGCGCGGTGGGCGCTGCGTTCCCGTTGCG
>JBAQIQ010000232.1:0-2156 GCA_049288935.1 Candidatus Competibacteraceae bacterium | reverse complement strand
CAATAATGTCTTCTAAAGTTGACATGGCGGCTTCTCCTTGCATGATTTTTTCGATCATCACTATTCTTTAATGATTAGACAAATCATGTAGTTGAAAATTCCACAACCGGCAAAGGAACGCTATATATCCCGCAGATGGAGAAACGGCCAACATTCTTTTTAAAAATGCCGATACAGCCATGTATAAAGCCAAGGGAACAGAGAAGCGAGTGGTGCTGTTCCGAGAACTGGGTAAGCGAAAAGCGGGCTAACGTTGGCTATGCACCGGAGAGCGTCAGGTCTTGTTCGGTACAACCTTTACCGGAAATCGCCTTAACCCACGCAATAGATGTTTTGCCGCTTACGTTCGCCAGCGCACAGAACTGTACTTGCCACGCGCCTACGCTATTCAGGCGCCGAGTGCGACTACCGCTGTACGGCGTATTCACGGATATTTTGCAGTCCCCCGTGTGACGTTTTTTCTACTTTCTGAAAAAGGATTCCCCATGAACCGTTTGATACTGATTTCAGCGATGCTCGCCACCCTCAGCTTGGCCGCTTGCGACAAACCCACCGTGGTCAATGTTCCCGCGGCACCCGCCGCAGTACCCGGACCCGCCGGCCCGCCGGGGGCAACGGGGGCAACGGGTAGTCAAGGCCACAAAGGCACAACCGGTAATCAAGGTAGTCAAGGGGAGGCCGGTAAATCCGACAATGGCGGCACGGTGATTGTGACGCCGCCCGCCGCCCCGGCCCCAGCGCCAGCGCCAGTGAAATAAATCCACTCACTACTTCGAGGAGAAGGTCATGGGCTTGGGAACCATTCTGCTAATCGTTCTGATTCTGATCCTGATCGGGATCATTCCAACCTGGCCACACAGCCGAAACTGGGGCTACGCGCCCAGCGGTGGGGTGGGGTTGGTGGTGATCGTCATCATCGTGCTGCTGCTACTAGGGCGGATTTGACGGGTTTTCCCGCTTTGCGCTCAGTCGTGTTGCCGATCAGGATCGATAATCTGGATCCTGATCGAGATTCCGTTGGCCGTGTGGAGCGCGGCTCATTCCTGAAATAAGAGTTGCGGGTACTGCCGACCCGTGTCTACCGGAGATGCCCGAATGAAGATTGCTGTATTCAGCGCCAAGCGCTATGACCGCGAGTTCTTGAATGCCGCCAACGCCAGCGCTGGGCATCAACTCCGCTATTTCGACGCACCTCTTGACCATGAATCGGTCGGCTGGGCTGCGGGTGACGAAGCGGTCTGTATTTTTGTCAATGACCAGGCGGATGCCGAGGTGCTCAAGGCACTGGCCGCGAGCGGTACGCGCCTCGTGGCCTTGCGTTGCACCGGCTTCAACAATGTCGATCTGAAGGCCGCCGGGCAGTTGGGACTCAAAGTTGTCCGGGTCGTCACCTATTCGCCCTACTCGGTGGCCGAACACGCGGTGGCTTTACTGCTGGCGATCAACCGCAAGATTCATCGCGCCTACAATCGAACTCGCGATTCGAACTTCGCGCTGGACGGTTTGATGGGTTTTGATCTACACGGCAAGACGGTAGCCGTGGTGGGAACCGGCAAGATCGGCTGCGTTTTTGCGAAGATCATGCGGGGCTTCGGTTGCGAAGTGATTGGCTACGACAAGTATCCCTCGGATACGTTTAAGGCTCTCGGCGCCCGCTACGCCGAACCCGAGGAAATCGGCGCCAAGGCCGACATCCTTTCGCTGCATTGCCCGCTGACCCCGGAAACGCATCACATCGTCAACGCGGACACGCTCTTGCACACAAAACGGGGCGTCCTGCTCATCAACACCAGCCGCGGTGGATTGATCGATACCGAAGCGGTCATCGAAGCCCTGAAAAGCGGCCAACTGGGCGGCCTGGCTCTGGATGTTTATGAGCAGGAAGCCGACCTGTTCTTCCGCGACTTGTCGAGTAGCATTATTGCCGATGACGTGTTCCAGCGCCTGCTGTCTTTCCCCAATGTGATTGTCACTGGGCATCAGGCCTTCTTTACCGAAGAGGCGATTCGGACCATCAGCGAGACCACCATCGCTCATATCGGTAAACAGATGGAGCGCGGAATCATCAGGATTCGCAGGAAACTCGGAGTCACTCGCTTGAGGTTGTGGGCCCACTCAAACAGAGCGACGTACTGTGCCAGATATTTTTTGTGGAC
>JBAQIQ010000231.1:0-1552 GCA_049288935.1 Candidatus Competibacteraceae bacterium | reverse complement strand
TAATTTGTATGGCGGCTTTAAGCCGACAGCGAAGCGGTCCGCTGATCTTAACGGTCCTGATTTTTACCCGACACCGCGCTGGGCGACCTATGCCTTGATGGACAACGTGTACTGCGCCACGGTTATGAGACAAGCGTCTGCGACGGTCATGCGGCCCGATCCATGGGCTGCTGCTGGTCTGCCCTGACCTGGGCGGGTGTTCGGTGGCCATGGCGGGCGACCAGCCAGTGGTTGTTGTACCAGTCGGCGAAGTCGAGCAGTGCCAGGCGCAGCTCCTCGATGGTCTCGAAGTGGCGGACCCAGAGCAGGTTTTCCTTCAGCGTCCGGATGAAGCGCTCGGCGACGCCGTTGCCCTCCGGCTCGCGGACGAAGGACGGCGAGGCCTCGATGCCGAGGAAGGCGATCTCGCTCTGGAAGTCATTGGACATGTAGTTCGAGCCATGGTCGTGGCGGAGCTTGAGGCTGGCGGCGACTTTCTTGCCGATGGCGCCGAAGTGCTGGCGCACGCCCTGGCGCACCGGTTCCAAGGCCTGGAAGCGATTGGCGCTTTTGTCGGCGTGGATGCCGACGCATTCGCTGTTGCAGTGATCGACGGCGACGAAGACATGGGCCACGCCCTCAGCCACGGTGATGGTCTGGGTCATGTCGGTGCCCCACATGACGTCCACGGCGTCGGTGGTGATGGTGCCGTCGTGCGTCTTCTCCGGCCGCTTGCGGACCCGGTGCGGCGCCAACAGTCCATTCTCCCGCATCAGCCGGCGGATGCGTCCGGGTGAGCTCCGGATCCCGGAGAAGCGCAGCCGCGCCCAGATCTTGCGGTAGCCCTCGCCGGTAAACCGGCTCTCGGCGATCACCTGCTTGATGTGCTCCACCAGCGTCGCGTCGTCGCACGAGCCCATGGGGCCGGGGCGGTGCCTCGACGCCGAGGCTGCCTGGCGATGGCGATAGAGGCTCGCCCGCGAGACCTTCCAGCAGTGGGTGACACGCGCCAAGCCATAAACCCGGCCAGCGGAGGGCGAGACTGCTTGGCTCATCGCCTCGACCTCCGTCGTGCCAAAGGGGCGCCACCCTCCAGGCGCGCGATCTTGTCGTACAAAAGCTCGATCTCCATCGTCATCGCACCGACCTTGCCTTTCAGCCGGACGATCTCGTCATCGCGGTCGTCGCGATCCCGCTCCTTCAGCGCCGTCTCGGCGGCCAGGAGCGCCTGGTCGCGCCAGGACGACAGCCTTGCTGCCGTGACGTTGAGTTCGCGAGACACCAGCTCCAAAGGCTCACCCCGCATCAGCCGGTTCACCGCATCCAGCTTCCGCTTCGCCGAGAAGCGTCGCGGCGGCGGCCCGCCGGCGGACTTGTCTCCGCCAGCTGGTCGGGAGCGCTCCGCCAAGTCCGCCGGCTGCGTCGTCCCAGTCTCAACCATTCCGTCCATTCAGCTCTCCTTCCTTTTGCGGTTCATTTAGCCGCAGCCGAATGTCTCAAAAAACCCTGATGCACCCCAAGCGGGCGGGCGACAGAGTGATCGTTCTGTTGAGCTCCGGCAACCTCGCCGGAA
>JBAQIQ010000230.1:0-14069 GCA_049288935.1 Candidatus Competibacteraceae bacterium | reverse complement strand
GCGCCAACATTGGTGCCTTTGGAATCATCGAACCAGCGCACACCCGCCCGTTCCCGCACCAGAGTCGTGCGGTGCGCCAGGCCGGTAAACTCCCGCAGCGCCGCCAACATCCCTGCCTGAGGCAGGCCGAGCGCATGGCCCATCGCCAGAGCCGCCAGCGCGTTGGCCAGGTTATGATCACCGCTGATCTTCAGTTCGGCAGCGGCGATCCAGCGCTCCCGGCCCCGCCCTAACCAGGTTTCACCGCCTTCCCGCCACAAACCGAAGTCGCTTTCGCCCGGTTCCTCAAGCGTAAAACGCAACACATCACGTCCCGGATCGACCATCCTCATCACAACGGGGTCGTCCGCATTGACCACCATCACTCCATGGCCCCGGAAAATACGCTGCTTGGCGGCAATGTACTCCTCCAGGCGATCGTAGCGATCCATATGATCGGGACTGATATTGAGAACGGTCGCCACCCGCGCATTTAAGCTATGCGTCGTTTCCAACTGGAAGCTCGACAATTCCAGCACATACAAATCAGGCGTGGCCTTCCGGCGCGCGCCCTCGGTCTGCAACCACAACTCCAAAGCGGGCGTTCCCAGATTGCCGCCGACCGCCGCCTGAACCCCGGATCGTTCGGCCATCAATCCGAGCAGCGTCGTCACCGTGCTTTTACCATTCGAACCGGTGATCGCTGCAATGGGGACTGTCGTCCACTGGGCCAGCCATTCGATGTCGCCATCCACAGGAACGCCACGCGCTGCCGCTTCAGCAATCACTGGCGTCTTCACCGATACGCCAGGACTGACCAGCAGCCGCGCTGCGCTGGCAAACACTGCCGGGTCGAATCCTCCCAGATGGAAAGGCGCATCGGGACATTCCGCCCGCAGCGCTGCCAGGCCCGGCGGTTCGGCGCGACTGTCGGCCACCGCGAAAGCCATGCCCAACGCCTTCAGCGCCCGCGCTGCCGACAGCCCGCTTTTGCCCAATCCGACGATCAATGTCATCCCTTGCAACGACAGCATCCAACCCCCTCTCTTGATCCGCCTGACGCCTGACGCCTGACGCCTGACCGGTTACCGGATCTTCAACGTTGCTAACCCGATCAGCACCAGAATGACGGTGATGATCCAGAAACGCACGATGACCCGTGGCTCTGGCCAGCCCTTGAGTTCGAAATGGTGATGCAAAGGCGCCATGCGGAAAATCCGCCGTCCGGTCAACTTGAACGAGGCGACCTGGAGAATCACCGATACAGTCTCCATGACGAATATTCCGCCCATCACAAACAACACCAACTCCTGGCGCACCGCCACCGCGAGCGTCCCCAGGGCCGCGCCCAGCGCCAGTGCGCCGACATCGCCCATGAACACTTGAGCGGGATAGGCATTGAACCAGAGAAATCCCAGCCCGGCCCCGACCAACGCTCCGCAGAACACCATCAGTTCACCGACGCCGGGCACCGCCGGGATGCCCAGATAGTCCGCGAAAATCCGGTTGCCCGAGGCATAACAGAACACCGCCAGCGCACCAGCCACCATGGTGGTTGGCACAATCGCCAGCCCATCCAGCCCATCGGTCAGATTGACGGCGTTGCTGGAGCCGACGATGACCAAATAGGTCAACGGAATGAACAGCCAGCCGAGATTGATCGCTACATTTTTAAAAAAAGGCACGATCAGCTCGGTTTCCACCGGCGCCTGGGCAGTGAAGTACAGCAACAGCGCCGCCGACAGCCCGGCGATGGACTGCCAGGAATACTTGGCCCGCGCTGACAACCCCTTGGAATTGCGCAGAACCAGCTTCTTGTAATCATCCAGCCAGCCAATGGCCCCAAACGCCAGGGTGGTCAGCAGTACGATCCAGACATAGCGGTTACGCAGATCCGCCCACAATAAAGTGGAGACGGCAATGGCGACCAGGATCAGCGCCCCACCCATGGTCGGGGTGCCGGCCTTGGAGAAATGACTCTTAGGACCGTCGTCCCGAATGTGCTGGCCGATTTGATAGTGGCTCAACCGCCGAATCATGATCGGCCCGACGATCAGGGAAATCAGCAGCGCCGTCAAAACGCCCAGAATTCCGCGCAGCGTCAAGTATTGAAAAACGTTGAAACCCCGGTAAACGTGGTCTGTGAGCCATTGCGCCAGCAATACCAGCATCAGTCATGTCCTCCCGATTCCCTGGAAAATTCACCCGGCGCCGCCAGCGCCAGGACAACACGTTCCATACGCATCCCGCGCGAACCTTTCACCAGCACCAAAGGCGGCTCGCCGCCGGTTTTGATCCCGTGATCCAATGCCGCTAGCAAGGTTTCCATAGTCGCAAAGTGTTCTCCGCCACGGCCAAACGCCTGAACCGCCGCCCGGCTGTGTTCGCCCAGGGCGTACAACCGCTCGAATCCGGTCGCCCGCGCCTCCTGTCCCGATTGCGCGTGCAAGGCGTCTGCCGCTGGCCCCAGCTCCCACATATCGCCCAACACCAGCCATTTACGGCCTGGCTCTGCGCTGACCGCCTGCAATGCTGCGGCCAGCGAAGCAGGATTCGCGTTGTAGGCGTCGTGAATCACCGCGCCGCCGTGCCGGCCCGGCAAGCGCTGCATCCGTCCACCCACGCCGCGCAGGCTTTCCAACCCCTGACGCACCTCGGCCAGCGTCGCGCCGACGGTCAGCGCCGCTGCCGCCGCCGCCAAGGCGTTACGGACATTGTGCCGGCCAGGTACGGGCAGGCGTATCTCAACCTGGCCGGCGTCTGTCACGAGTCGGAAGTGGTGGGTCATGGCGTCCAGCAGTTGGCCGCTGATCGCCGCCGATTGATCCAACCCGAAATCGACGATCCGCCGTCCTGGGTTCAGGCCCAACCAATCATCAGCATACGGATCGTCACGGTTGATGATCGCAGCACCATCCGGTCCAAGCCCTTGAAAAATTTCACCCTTGCCCCGCGCTACTCCCGCTACATCGCCGAAGCCCTCCAGATGACAGGGGCCCGCATTGTTGATGATCGCTACATCGGGTCGCGCCAAATCGGTGAGATAGGCAATCTCGCCGGGATGATTGGCGCCCATTTCGATCACTGCATAAGCGTGCTCGCCATTGAGCCGCAGCAGCGTCAGCGGGACGCCGATGTCGTTGTTGAGATTGCCCTCGGTGGCTAGCACCGGCCCCCGCACACGCAGAATGGCAGCGATCATCTCTTTCAGCGTGGTCTTGCCGTTGCTGCCGGTTAACGCGATCAGCGGACGACGGAAACGGGAACGCCACATCGCCGCCAGTCGACCCAGCGCCAGCCGGGTATCCGCGACGCGCAGTTGCGGCAACGGATCATCCACCGGCTGGCTGACCAGTGCTGCACATGCGCCTCGCTCACGGGCGACCGCGACAAAATGATGTCCGTTAAAGTTCGGCCCGATCAGCGCGACAAACAGTGCGCCGGGCAGCAACTGGCGGGTATCGGTGCTGACCGCAGTAAAAAAAGCGGCGTCATCGCCGGACCACTCACCGTTCAACCGGGCCGCCGCTTCCTGCAAACGCAATGGTAGAAAAGCGTCACTCATTCAAGCGGCCTCATTTTGGGAAAAATCAAGAAATTCATTCACCACTTCACGGTCGCTGAACGTGAATCGCTCCGTCCCGATGATCTGGTAGTCCTCGTGGCCCTTGCCCGCGATGAGCACGATGTCGTCGGCGCTGGCTCCCGCCAGGGTGTGAAAAATGGCCGTGCGGCGATCTCGAATGACCGTCGCCGCTTCGGGATACTGCATCCCGGCCAGAATGCCGCTGACGATACGCTCCGGGTCTTCGGTGCGCGGGTTGTCATCGGTCACGATGACCCGGTCAGCCCACTGCTCCGCAGCTGCGCCCATCAAGGGCCGCTTGCCAGGGTCGCGGTCACCGCCGCAGCCAAAAACGCACCACAGAAGATCATGGCGTCCCCCATGTTCCCGCAACGTGCTTAATACCTGCTCCAGAGCGTGGGGCGTATGCGCATAGTCCACCACGACCAATGGTTGGCCAGCCTGGCCGCCCAGCCGTTCCATCCGCCCCGGCACGGTCGCGGTCCGCGCCAACCGGGTTAACGCTTCATCAAACGGTATCTCCAGCGCCAGCAGCGTGGCCAGCGTCGCCAGCAGGTTACTGGCGTTGAAGCGCCCCAGAAGTCCGGCCCGCAATTCGCCATGACCCCAGGAGGATTGGATCTGCAAGCGCAAACCCGTCCGGGTCAGCTCCAGCTGCTCCCCCCAAACCCACCGCGCTAATGATGTTAACCGCTGGCCGAGACCATAAGCGACAGCGCCATATTGTCCCTGGGCCTCAACCGCCAGGCGCTGGCCGAAGGCATCGTCCAGATTCAACACGACCCAGCCGGGTCGCTGTTCGGTAAACAACTGGCGTTTGGCTGCTGCATAAGCATCCAGCGTTCCGTGATAGTCCAAATGATCGCGACTGAGTTGCGTTAACACCGCTGCGGCGAACGCAACGCCGTTGACCCGGCCCTGGTCGAGGGCATGTGAGGACACTTCCATCGCTGCATACCGCCGACCCTGCGCAACCAGCCCCGCTAACCAGCGCTGCACGGTCAGCGGATCGGGAGTGGTGTGCAACGAAGGCTCAGTCTGGCCGTGAACGCCGACGCCCAGTGTACCCAGAATGCCGCACGACCCGGTTTCTACATCACTCAAGGCCTGAGCGAGAAAATGGGCGCACGAGGTCTTGCCGTCGGTGCCGGTGACGCCGACCACGCGCAGCGACCGGGAAGGTTCACCGTAGAACCGGCTGGCGATCCACCCGATCTTTCGCCGCAATTCCGCCACCGCCAACAGCGGCAATGAGTCGTCAATGGGTAATGGCCCCTCCCAGGGGGGTTCCCAAACGACCGCCATTGCGCCCGCCGCCTTGACCGCCGTCAGAAACTCCAGTCCATGCCGCTGTCCACCGCGCACCGCGAAGAACAGGTCGCCCGGCTGTACGCTCCGGCTGTCGGCCGCCAAACCCGTCACTGCCCAATCTGTCCAAGGCGCTGGAACTTCGGCAAAATCCGCCAGCAGTGCGCTAAGGGAAAATAGCGGCGCTGGGTTCATGGCTTGGTTGCCCCGACTGGCGAATCGACTCCAGCGATTTTCATGCTGGGCATATCATCAGGCGTGATATTCAAAATCCGCAGCACTTCACCCATGGTCGCGCCGAATACCGGGGCTGCCACGGCGCCGCCGTAGTACACGCCGCCCTTGGGTTCATCGATGATAATCACCATCACCAGGCGAGGGTCGCTGGCCGGAACCATGCCAGCGAACAAGGAAAGGTAACGGCTGCGGGCGTAGCGGCCGCCGATGGATTTGTGCGAAGTGCCCGTTTTACCGGCCACCCGGTAACCGGGTACTGTCGCTTTAGCGCCGGTTCCTTGCTGGGTTGTGGCCTGCTCCAGCATCGCCCGCATCTGCGCCGCGGTCTTTTTGGACATCACTCGCGGCTCCTGATTGGGCTTCAACGGCTCATCACGTTTCAGCAACGTCAAGGGTCGCCGAACGCCATCCGCCGCCAGAGCCGTGTAGGCCTGGGCCAGTTGCAGCATATTGACGGACAGCCCGTAACCAAACGAATGGTTGGCGTGACCGATTCCGCCGCCCCACTTTTTGAAATGCCGCAGTACGCCGGGTTGCTCGCCGACCAGCCCCAAACCGGTCAGCGCGCCGAAACCGAGATCCTTATAAAACTTCCACAACTGTTCTGCGGGCAACGATAGCGCCATTTTGCTGGTGCCGATGTTGCTGGATTTAATGATGACATGGGTCACGTCGATGAGGCCGTAATTGTGGACGTCGCGCACCAGATTGCGGCCAACACGGAACGGCCCCCGGGTATCCACGGGGGTGGTAGGCGTCCACTTGCCGCTTTCCAAAGCCATAGCAACGGAAAACGGTTTCATCGTCGAACCCGGCTCGTAGGCGTCCGCCACCGCCCGGTTGCGAAAAAGATCGCTTTCCAGTTCATTACGGTTGTTCGGATTACCTGCCGGTTGACTGACCAGCGCCAGAATTTCGCCAGTTTTAACGTCCACAATCACCGCTGCGCCGCCACTGGCCTTATGCTGAATGAAGGCCGCCTTCAAGGCGCGGTAGGTGTGATATTGCAAACGCCGGTCGATACTGAGCGTCAGTTTCTGGCCGGGTTGCGGGGGCTGAAGGCTTTCCACATCCTGAACAATCCGCCCCAGCCGATCCTGGATCACCCGCTTCTGGCCAGGAACGCCGCGCAACGGGCTGTCGAAAACTTTTTCCAGCCCCTCCTGACCCTCGTCTTTGATATCGGTGAAGCCCAGCAAATGCGAGGTAACTTCGGCATCTGGGTAATAGCGGCGATATTCGCGCTGGGAATGCACGCCTGGAATACCCAGTTGCAAAACCTGCCCGGCCGTGTCAGGTGGCAGACGCCGGCGTAAATAAACGAATCCGCGAAGCTTTTTTTCTGTTTGGCGCCGTTCGACATCCGGCGCCAACTTGCTCTCCAGATCCGCTATGGTCATACCCAGCGCCGCCGCCAATTGCGGCCATCGGGCGCGCTGTTCCAGCAAATCTTTCGGCTCCGCCCAGATTGAATCAACCGGCGAGCTGACCGCCAGAGGTTCACCGTTACGGTCAACGATCATACCCCGGTGCGCCGGCACTTCGACCTTTCGCAGAAACCGTCCATCACCTTGTTCTTGGAGAAAATCTTTGTTAATCAATTGCAAATAAGCAGCACGCGCCACCATGCCGGTCGCCGCTGTGCCCATCAGGCCCAACACTAGACCGATGCGGGTGATCGTGCGGGCGGACGCCCACAGTCGATGCCACCACGCGCTTTCTTCCCGCCTTGGGCGCCTCAAGATTCGGTTCAACGATCGATTGGTTCTATTCATTGAGGTGTGATGTACAACACTTCGCCAGGGTCCGGGATCAACATGTTCAAGCGCGTCCTTGCTCTTTCCCCAACGGCAATCTCCGTCACCAGCGTACTTTGCTCCAGTTGTAATAATTCCCATTCGATTTCGAGCTGGTCGCGCTCCGTTTGCAGCTTCTGCCATCCAATAAAGAGCTGGCGGTTGGCGTGATGGGTGTAAACCAGCCCTACCCCGGAACTGAGCACTGCTATCGTCAACACGACGATCTGCCAAAAAGAGCTGTTCATGCTAGCCGCTCAGCTACCCGCAGGATGGCGCTGCGGGCGCGCGGATTGGCGGCGATCTCCGCAGCGTCTGGCCGCACGATCCGGCCGATCAGGCGCAGGGTCATCCCGGTGGGCCGACCCATCACCGGCAAGTCCCACGGCAATTCCCGCCCATGGGCCTGCTCACGCATGAACTGCTTGACCACTCGATCCTCCAGGGAATGAAAACTGATCACGACCAATCGTCCACCGGGGGCCAGCGCCCGCACAACCTGTGGCAAGATGGCCTGCAATTCACCCAACTCATTGTTAATCTTTATGCGAATCGCCTGAAACGTGCGGGTCGCTGGATGCTTGCCGGGTTCACGAGTCGGGACTGCCGTGGCGATGATCTCTGCCAGTCGCGCCGTCGTTTCAATCGGCGCTTGCTGACGAGCGACGACGATGGCTCGAGCAACTCGCCGGTAAAACCTTTCCTCACCGAACTCTGCCAGCACCTGAGCCAGTTCCGCTTCACCGGCCCGCGCCAGCCAGGCGGCGGCGCTCAGACCCACTGTCGGGTCCATTCGCATATCCAATGGCCCGTTGCGTGTGAAACTGAAACCGCGTTCTGGATCGTCCAACTGTGGCGACGACACACCCAGATCCAACAGCACCCCATTCACCTGACTGATCCAATCCCGTTCAGCCAGCACTTCAGCCAACCGGCTGAACGGCGCCCGGACAAAGGCGAACCGGGGGTCGCCGCCGAAACGGACGTTTGCCCATTCCGCTGCCGGGTCCCGGTCTAACGCCAGCAACCGCCCCTCAGGGCCAAGCCGCTCCAGAATCGCCTGAGCATGACCGCCCCGGCCCAATGTGCCATCGACATAACGCCCATTGGGGCAAATCGCCAATCCAGCCAATACCTCAGCCGGCAACACGGGCTGATGCGGTAGGGAATGCACAGCATCTACCCTGTTCAAAACGCCAGTGAGTCCAGATCCGGCAGGGGTTCGCCATCATCATCCCCATGACCCGCCAACAGCGCTTCGCGCCAGTCCTGCCAAGACGTCTCATTCCAGATTTCAAACTTGTTGCCCTGCCCCACTAACCCCCCTCGCTTGTCCAGATTGGCAAACTCCCGCAGGGGGGCCGGCAACAGAATCCGGCCACTGGCATCCATACCGCACTCTTCCGCATGGCCCAGCAACAGTCGTTTCAGGGCGCGGGCGCGGGCGTTGACGCTGGAAATCCGAATGAGTTGCCGCTCGACCTCTTCCCATACCGGCAGCGGATAAAGCAGCAGGCAACGGTCGCGGTCGACTGTCAGGATCAGTTGGCCGTCGGCGGCGTCCAGCAAATGCTGGCGGTAACGAACCGGTATCGATAGTCGACCCTTAGCGTCTAATGCCAGCGAATTGATACCCCGGAGCAATCCTGCCCTCCTCTGATGCCAGGGCGCCCGTGCGTCCCACTTTCCCCCACTTTTCACCACTAACTATAGGTAGGCAAGCCCGGCACTGTCAAGAAAATCCACAGGGCGGTTTTTTTAAAAAGACTTTAGATATAATCAGTTAAATTTTTATTTAATTTTTTAGTTAAAATAACCTGGTCAAAGACCGTTCGTGAGTCGCTCGCATGACGCCTTGTTAAAGTCGCAACAAGCGGGTACTTTCACGGCTTTCATGGTTCGCCACTGATCCTCCATGCATACCCTATTTAACCTATTCTTGGATATCTGCCTGTTTCGCAAAGGCCCAAAGGATGTGCCAGCCTCGGCAGCGCTGCTAAAAGCTTGCCTGCTGGCCTATAGCCTTTCTGGCCTACTGGTTTTAATCCTCAGCACCCCCGCGCCGGTGGCCCTCTTACAAATCCTCCTGGATTTAATGTTGCTGAGCGGATTACTGCATCTGGCGCTGATCGCACGCCGGCGCCCCCAACGCTTCGAGCAAACGCTCAGCGCCTTGACCGGCGCCGGCTCCCTGATGGCCCTGCTGGCGCTGCCGTTGATGACCTGGATTATCCACCAGTCACCGAGTGGCGCTGCCGCATTGCCATCCGCGCTGCTGCTGGCGCTGATGGTGTGGAGCATCGCTATCATGGCGCATATCCTGCGCCATGCCTTTGAAACATCGATTTGGGTGGGAGCGCTATATGCGATTGGCTACACCTTTTTATCCTGGACGCTGACCGGCTGGATCAGCGCAGACGGCGGCTGACTCCCCTCATTCGGTAGATGCCTCATGCACATTCATATTCTCGGTATTTGCGGCACGTTCATGGCCGGGGTCGCCCTGCTGGCTCGCGCTGCCGGACACACGGTTTCCGGTTGCGACGCCAGCGTTTATCCACCGATGAGTACCCAACTGGCCGAAGCTGACATCGCCTTGCGGGAAGGCTACGATCCAGAGCAATTGGCAGAGTTTCAACCGGACATGATCGTTGTCGGCAATGTGATGAGTCGGGGTCGGCCCATCATTGAGGAGTTGCTGAACCGTGATTGGCCCTATGCTTCCGGGCCAGCCTGGCTGGCGGATCATGTGCTGCGTGGTCGACAGGTGCTGGCCGTCGCCGGTACGCACGGCAAGACCACGACCAGCAGCCTGTTGGCCTGGATTCTGGAGTATGCCGGATTGGAGCCGGGGTTTCTAATCGGCGGAATTCCCGCCAATTTTGGCCAATCCGCACGACTGGGTGCGGCGCCATTCTTCGTGGTGGAAGCGGATGAATATGACACGGCTTTTTTCGACAAGCGTTCCAAATTTGTCCACTACCGGCCTCGCACGTTGATTTTGAACAATCTGGAATTTGACCATGCCGACATCTTCCCTGATCTGGCGGCGATCCAGCGGCAGTTTCATCATCTGCTGCGCACGGTGCCCGGTTCCGGGCTGATCGTCGCCAACGGGCAAGACGCCCATCTGGCCGAGGTACTGGCCATGGGCTGCTGGACACCGGTCGAACGGTTTGGCGCGGGCGACTGGGAAGCGCGGGCGATGGCCCCGGATGGCAGCGCTTTCGAGGTGTACTTTCAAGGCCAACGGCACGGTCGGGTCACTTGGACGCAGTTGGGCGTACACAGTGTCCACAATGCGCTGGCCGCCATGGCCGCCGCCCGCCAAGCGGGTGTACCCGTCGCCACGGCCATTGAGGCGCTGCGGGACTTTCGGGGCGTCAAGCGACGACTGGAGGTGCGGGGTGCGGTTAATGGCGTCACGGTCTATGATGATTTCGCCCACCATCCCACCGCGATTGCGACAACGCTGGCCGGATTACGGGCCCGGGTGGGTGCGCAACCCATCATCGCCGTGCTGGAGCCGCGCTCCAATACCATGAAAATGGGCGTGTTCAAGGACAGTCTTGCCCCCGCACTGGCCGACGCTGATGCGGTGGTGTTGTATCAGGCGCCGGATCTAGGCTGGGATCTCGATGCGGTAGCAGCAGCGCTCGGTTCACGCGGACAAGTCTGCCATACGCTGGATGAAACACTGTCCGCCATTCAAACTCAGACTCAGCCGGGAACTCAGGTCCTCATCATGAGCAATGGCGGCTTTGGCGGCATTCATGAACGGTTGCTAGGGGCTCTGCAAGCGACTGCCACCAGTACCTGAAAAGCCTGCCAATCTCCCGACCTCGATGCTCCCATCCACTCCCCGCCCCATCATCCTCGGCATGACCGGCGCGTCCGGCGTCGATTACGGCCTCCGGTTGCTGCACTGCCTGTTGCAAGCAGGATGGCCGGTGCAACTGCTAATCTCGAAGGCCGCCCAGATTGTCATCCACATGGAAACCGATTTGCGCTTGCCCGGCCGACCCCGCGACATACAGCGGGTTCTGGCCGAGCACTACCTTTGTGAACCTGGCCAGTTGCGCGTCTACGGCCAGGATGAATGGACCGCGCCGCCGGCCAGTGGCTCAGCACTGACACAGGCGATGGTGGTCTGTCCCTGCACCACCGGCGCGCTCGCCGCCATCGCCAACGGCAACAGCGACAATTTGCTGGAACGAGCCGCTGATGTGAGCCTCAAAGAAGGACGCCCGCTGATTCTGGCGGTGCGAGAGACGCCGTTGTCAGTGATTCATCTGGAAAACATGCTGCGACTGGCTCGCGCTGGCGCGATTATTCTCCCAACCAACCCGGGTTTCTATTATCGACCCACGACCGTAACGGAATTGGTCGATTTCATCGTGGCCAGGATTCTCGACCGACTGAGCATCCCGCATACCTTGTTGCCGCGATGGGGCGAGGAACCCGATCCCGAGGCGAAGGCCGAGTGAATACGATCCAGGAACTGCCACTGTTCCCGCTCAACACCGTTCTATTTCCCGGCGGTGTCATGCCGTTGCGGATTTTTGAAACCCGTTATGTCGACATGGTCAGCTCCTGCCTGCGCGCTGATGCCGGATTTGGCGTGGTGGCGATCCACCAAGGCCACGAAATCGGTGGTCAGCCGGTCAGCATCCATCCGGTCGGCACCCTGGCGCGCATCGTCGATTTTGACCCCCTGGATGATGGGCTGCTCGGCATCACCTGCCTGGGGGTACAACGGTTGCGTGTGGTCGGTCATCGCGTTCAGCCCGACCAACTGCTGCTGGGTCAAATCCAGTGGTTGGCCGACGACCCACAACAATCTCCCGCTCACAGTCACGAACCGCTGATTCGTGTCCTGCGCGATTTGCTGGACAGCGAGGAATTGGCGCCACAGACCCGATTTTTCGCCCCGGACTGGACAGACGCCGCCTGGATCGGCAATCGACTGGCGGAAGTACTGCCACTGCCGTTGGCCGTTCGTCAAGCCTTGCTGGAAATGACCGAGCCTCGGCAACGGTTGGATATTCTGCTGGGCCTGTTTCATGAGCGACGCACGACATGACTGCCCCCATTCGCCGCGAACGGTTTGACCTCCACGCCGCAGGCCATCGCCTGCAGGCTGAACGCCTCACTCCGCCTCATGCCGCCGCCAGCCCTACCGTGGTTTTCTTGCATGAAGGGTTGGGCAGCATCGGCCAATGGGGCGCTTTTCCGGCGCAATTGTGCGCCCAGACCGGCCTGCCGGGACTGGTCTATGATCGTTGGGGCTATGGCCGTTCCGAGGCGCTGACCGGCTCACGTCCCGACGACTACCTGCATCGGGAAGCGAAAGACAGCCTGCCGGAAGTGCTGGCGGTCAGCGGTATTATCGAACCGCCTATTTTGTTCGGCCACAGCGATGGCGGTTCCATTGCCCTGCTATTTGCGGCGGCCTATCCTGAACAAGCCCGTGCTGTGATCAGCGAAGCCGCGCATGTCTTTATTGAGGAAATCTGCCTGGCCGGCATCCGCCGTGCCGGCGACGCCTATGCACAGGGCGCATGGCGCGCCGGTTTGCATCGCCACCACGGCGATTCTGTCGATCTCATCTTTCAGGGCTGGCATGACACCTGGCTGCGGCCCTCTCGCCGTCACTGGAATATTGAAGCCGTACTAGGCCAAGTTCTCTGCCCGACGCTGATCATTCAAGGTGAAGACGATGAATACGGTTCTCGCGCCCAAGTGGATGCCATCGCCGCTGGCGTCAGTGGCCCGGCTGACATCCTGTGGCTACCCGGTTGTGGTCATGCGCCCCATCATCAATCGCGAGAGGCCGTATTGGATACTGCTGCAAGCTTTATTAACGGAGTCTGCGCTAATATCGAACATTGACGCTTTGCAACCATCGAACCCCGGCTAAAAAATCAGGAAAATGCCATGTCCGAATCCCTCGAACCGACTCCGGCCGACCCGCCGGCTTCCCCGCCACTTAGTTTGCTGCGGCGGCTTTTCCGCCCGGTGGATATCGGGTTCCTGTTGATGATCGCGCTGGCCTGGATCGGCGCGGTTTACACGACCCTTAACGTGGAAAGCAGCCGTTGGTATTGGCAATGGCTGATCCCGATTTTTGGCCTGATTTGTATCATCACGCAGTGGTACCATGTCGAATCGACGCTGAAGACCCGAATGATCATGGTGGCTCGCCAGATCCTGCATTGGGGCGTGGTCCTACTGATGACCTTTCTGGTGTTCATGGCGTCCGGCCAGAACGCCTATATCGATACTTTGGACGACCGACAGGCCAGCTTTGTCCTGATGTACACCCTGACGCTCAGCACTTTCCTGGCAGGCATCTACTTTGATTGGCGGCTGTGTGTGGTCGCGGTGTTCCTGATCATCAGCGCTATCGTCAATGTCCTCCTGTCCAATACTGCGCCGCTGCTCGTGTGGATGGGCGGTATGGTGATCGCTGCCTATCTGCTCGGTGACTGGTGGTACAATCGCTGGCTGGCGCAGCGCGCTCAATCAAGACTGAACCATCCCCTGGAATAGTTTGGAACTCAACGCCCAACCCGCAGCCAGGTCGCCCCTGAGATCTCCCTGTTGGGGATTATTTCCGATCACAGCCTCTAAGGAGGATGTCCATGCTAAAGAAATCGCGCTTTGCAACCACGCTGCTGCCACTGAGTCTGGCAGTGAGTCTGTCCGGCGGGACAGTCGCCCAAGCCGCTGAAACCGCGCCACCCGCCGCTCAGGCTGCGGCAACGTCACCGACTCAAATCGACCTCAAATTTCCTGACGGCGAGAACTGGTCCCCGGCCACTGAGCGGGAAAAAATGGCTTATTTGCTCGGCATCCGGGATATGGCAGCGGCGGAATACCAACTGACTGGCCCTAACCCCAAGAAGCGCACCCTGGTCGCAAAGTGGGTTAAGGCATTGGATGGCATGACCTTGCGGCAAATTATGGAAACTGTGGACGCCTACTATAAGGCCAATCCCGATAAGCAAAAGCAACCGGTATTCGAGGTTGTCTGGTTCCAAATGGTCCAACCCAAAGTTGGCAACCCGGCCAAGGCGAATTGAAGAGGGTTCATTATATGAAGAAGATCGCTTTCTTACTGGCAATGCCCGCTGTGGCGCTTAGTGTGGGCTGCACCAATA